>JACMOE010000647.1 GCA_014378185.1 Gemmatimonadaceae bacterium
CGCAGGCGATTCTGGCGCTGGGCGGAGAGTAAGTCTCAGTGCGTGGCATATCCGGCGGCGGGCAGCGCGGTCTCCCACAGCAGCGCGCTCGTCCCTTCGCCTCGAGCTCGCGCCCCCGAGCCTACATGTCGAACTCGTGCGCGAACGCCACCGGGAACGAGAACGTCTTGGACCGGGTGCGGCTTTCCATCACATCCGCCACGCGTTCCAGTCGCTTCGGAATGGCCAGGATCTTTTCCTGCGCGCGCTTGCCGATGTCATCCAGCCCCTCGAGCGTTTCGATGGCCCAGAAGCGGATCTGCTCTTCCACGATCGTCAGGTAGTCCCGCGGACCATAGATGCCGGCGCGGCGAATCACGTCGGCCATTTCGCGGAAATTCGGCATGTTCACGCCAGGCATGTCGATGGACGGCATGATCTCCGCCGCCGACGCCAGCGCCGTGTTCGGGTCGCGCGCGATGACTTCCTTGAAGATGGTGCGATAGAAGGTGTAGTGACGCGCCTCTTCCTTCGCCACGTTCGACAGCACCGTGCCGATGGTGGGCTCGTACTTGCCCGCCAGCTTGCCGGTGTTGGCGTGGCTCACCTGCGTGGCGCGCTCCTGGAGCGTGGTGTACACGAACACCCGATAAGGATCCTTGTCCCACGCCGGCTCGAAGCCTGCGCGCAGGTAATCGAACTGCATGCGCTCGAGCACCGGATTGTTCAGGATCTTGCTGTCGTGCATGTAGTCGTGCAGCACGGCGCCATGCCGGTCTTCCTCGGCCGTCCACAGGTTGGTCCACTTGGACCAGAACGTGTCGCCGCCAAGGTAGGTGGCGAGCAGGCGGTGGAAGTGCGGCAAGCCCTCCTCGGTGAGGAGGTTGAGCGCCAGCGCCACGCGCGCGGGCAGGCTGATGCCATCGGCGCGACTGCGCAGCTCCTTGATGTGCGCGTCAGGGTCTGTGTCGGGCGCGGCGGCAAGCAACTCGTGCGGGAACCACAGCACGCGCTTGGCTTCATGCACGACCATCAACTCGTGGACGACCGGCTCCAGGTCAGCCAGCACTTCGACCTTCGCCAGGATCTCCGATTCTTGAGGTGTCATCATGAGAAATCTGGCAGGTTTCACGCGCGGGGTCCAGTTGGCAACTGATCGTGACGCTGGCCGGCATGGCTGGCGGACAGCACCGTACGGGCGGCCGGTTCTTGACTGCGGACAGGGCCACCTGCCAAACAGGATACGCCCTCCGCGGAGCCGCCCATGTCGCCACTGCCAGTTGGAAATGCCGAACGCGCTATCGCGAGCGAACTGCTTGCGCACTGGGATCCCCTGCACGTGCGCGACACGGCGGATGCAGGGCGGTGCGCGACGTATCTTTCGCGCCATGGCGCTCACGGCAACGATCTACAACTTCGACGTCCAGCTGGCCGATATCGACCGCGGCGTGTACGAGACCCTCGCGTTCAAGGCGGCCCAACAGCCGTCGGAGACGGCAGAATACCTGCTGTCACGCGTGCTCGCCTACTGCCTGGAGTACGCGGAGGGCATCACGTTCTCGAAAGGCATCGCGGAGCCGGACGTTCCGGCGCTCACCGTTCGCGACCTCACGGGTGCGCTGAAGGTCTGGATCGAGGTGGGCGCGCCTGATGCGGCGCGACTGCACAAGGCCAGCAAGGCGGCACCGCGCGTCGTCGTCTACACCCATCGCGATCCGGTGCGCCTCGTGGCACAGCTCGCCGGCGAGAAGATCCACCGCGCGGCGGAACTGGAATTCTACGGTATCGATCGCCAGTTGATTGACGGGCTGGTGGAGCGGCTTGACCGGCGCAATGCGTGGGAGATGTCCGTGACCGACCGCCATGTCTACGTGGCGGTGCAGGGTGTGACCATCGAGGGCGACATCACCCGCTACTTGCTAGGCTGATAAAAACCGGAAACTGTACGACTGGCTGCAGAAAGCCGATGACCTGCTTTTCGAGTGCGCTGCAATGCGCACATATGCAAACCAATGGTCGTGAATCATCTGCAGCCAGTTCAACAGTTTTGGGTCAACGTCATTCTTGAACAGTCACTCGACATAGCTTCGCAGCAGCGTCAGCATCCGCGTGTCCGTCGCCGTCGCGTCATCCAGCTTGGGCGTCTCGATCACCTTCGGCACCGTTGCCAGCCGCGGATCGTTCATGACGCGACGGAATGGCGCAGCCCCGAGCGACCCCTCGGCGATCAACTCGTGGCGATCGCGGCGCGATGCGAACGGCGTCTTCGAGTCGTTGAGGTGCATCACCTTCAGCCGGTCGAGACCCATTGCATCGTCCAGCCGAGCGAACACGCCGTCATAATCCTGCACGAGATCGTAGCTGGCGGAGTAGACGTGGCATGTATCAAGGCAGACGCCCACACGGCCCCGCACGCCCGCATCCACGCGCGCGATGATGGTGGCCAGCTCCTCGAACGTGGCGCCGAGCGACGTGCCGGTGCCCGCTGTCGTCTCGAGGCACAGGATGGTGTCGCCGGGCGATGCCGCAAGCGACTCGGAGATCGCATCGGCATTGCGCGCGATGCCGGCGTCGCGATCGTCCATGTAGTTGCCTGGATGCGAGACCAGGTAATGCAGGCCGAGTGCGCGACAGCGGTGCAGCTCCATGGTGAACGACGCGATCGATCGCGCGCGCAACACGGGATCCGGACTCGCCAGGTTGATGAGATAGGAGTCGTGCGCCATGGTCGCCTGCACGCCCGTGGAGGAGAGCCGTTCACGGAACGACATGCACTCGTCGTCCAGGCATTCCCGCTCGGCCCAGCGGTTCCCCATCTTCGTGAAGAGCTGCAGCGCCGTGGCCTCGATGGCGACGGCCCGCGCCGGTGCCTCGGGCACACCCCCCGCGGCGCTCAGGTGCGCACCCAGCAGCAGCGGCGGCGCTTCCACCATCGGCGGCACGAGGCGAGCGCGCTTGCGGGCTGGTGTCATTCGTCGATCACCGGCGGGCCCCGCAGCACGCGCCCACAACGCGGGCAGTGCATGTCACCGGCTTCATGCAGCGCATATTCGAAGGCCCGGCCGCAGGTGCAATGGCTCTCGAGTGCATCATGGCCGCATCCGATACAGAACGTGTCGTCGGGATCGTAGGCGCGAAACCGGCCGCACACCGCGCACCGCTTGGTGATCGTCATGCGTCAGCGCGATCCGCGCAGCCACGACTCGGGATCGACCGCATTGCCATTGGGCGGCGTGCGGATCTCGAAGTGCAGGTGCGGCTTGAGGTCGGGATCAGAAATTCCCACCGTGCCCAGCACGTCTCCCTTTCGCATCACGGAACCCTTGCGCACGCCGGGTTGCACCGAGTTGAGCGACGCGTAGATGGAAAAATAGCCGCCGCCGTGATCCAGGATCACCGTGAGACCATAGGTGCCCAACTGGCCGACGCTGACGACGGTGCCCGGCGCGACGGACTTCACCGGCGTGCCGATCGCGGCGGCGATGCCCACCCCATTCCACCGCGTGGTGGTGTTGTTCGGGTTGATCACGCGCCCGAAGCGGAACAGGAACGTGCCGTCCACCGGCCAGTCCAGCTTGCCCAGGTCGGTGGTGCGGAGCGCACTCGGCGTACGCGGCGCGTTGGGTCGTGCATTCTCCGTGCGCCGGCGATCCGCCTCGATGCTCGCGAGCACCCCGGTCAGCTTGCTCTCGGACTGGCGGATGCGAGCGAGGCGATCCTGCACCTGCTTGCTGCTGCGCTGCGCCTGCTCCAGGCTGGTGGAGCGCATGCGGCCCAGGATGCCGAGGCGCTCTTCCTCCCGCTGCTTGTCCGCCCGGTTCACCTCGACGGCGTCGCGCAGCTTCACCAGCTCGCCGCGTTGGCGGGCGATGTCGTTGCGCAGCGCCTCGACGCGGCGCACGAGTGCCCGATCGTGCGCCGCCAGCTCGTGAAGGTACTTGTACCGCGCCACCAGCTCGCCGAACGAACGCGCCGTGAGCAAAGCCTCGCCGGAGTAGAGCGGCCCGCGCTTGTAGATGTCAATGAGCCGCTTCGACAACGTGCTCCTGCGAAGGGTCAGGTCGCCCTCCGCGACCGCCATGCGGTTGGTGGTCTCGTCCACGTCGGCCGTGATGGACGCGAGTTGTCCGTCGAGCGTCTTGAGCACCAGCTCCGTGGCGACACGCTGGTGGTCGAGGTTTTCCACCTCGTCGCGGAGGTCGTGCACGCTGCCCTGAAGGTTGACCATCTGGCGCTCGAGCTCTGCGCGCTCCCGCCGCACGCGATCGAGTTCGAGCCGCTGGGTACGCATGCGAGCCTCCGCCGTCTGTGCGCGCAGCCCCGTTGGAAGCGAGAGCATCAGTGCCATCAGCAGCACCGCCCGACGCACGATTACACGCGGCGTAGATGCCTCCCCACTGAGAACGCGCTCCCAAGAAGGCCCAGCATCGCGCCGAACAGCAGACCGAGCAGCGTCACCCTGGCGTCGAAGAAAATGGTCTGGATGAGGTACCGATCGATGATCGTGCGCGTCACGTACGTGAGGAGCAGGGCCAGCAGGCCGCCCAGGATGCCCTTCGCCAGCCCCTCGATGAGGAAGGGACGCCGGATGTAGCCATCCGTGGCACCCACCAGTCGCATGATGGAGATCTCCTTCGCGCGCGACAGCACAGCCATGCGGATGGTGGTGCCGATGATGATCATCGAGACGCCCGCGAACGACAGGCCGAGCACGATGCCCGCGATGCCGGCCACGTTGCGCAGTCGATAGAGCTTCTCGATCCACTCCTCGCCATAGCGGATGTCGTCCACGAACGAGAATGCCCTGATGCGTGCGGACACCCGCTTCACGCTGGCAGGATCGCGAAAGCCCGGCTTGAGCCGCACGTCGATCGACGCGGGCAGCACCGCGCCCTCGAACACGTCGCGAAAGTCCCCCAGCTCCTTCTTTGCGCGCACCAGCGCCTCGTCCTGCGACACGCTCTTCGTCGCGAGCACCTCGGGATAGGCCGCGATGTCGCCCGCGGCCTGGGCCATGGACTCGGGCGCGGTGCCGTCAGCCACGAAGGCGCGGATCTCCACGCGATCCTCCAGCCGGTCCAGTGCCTCCCGGATGTTCAGCGCCACGAGCCCGAACAGGCCGAAGGCGAACAGGGAGAAGGCGATCGTCGTGATGCTCAGCACACTGAGCAGCGGCGTACGGCGGAAGGCGATGAGCGCATCGCGAATGGACCGCATTCAGGACTCCCGCGCGGGCTTCTGCTCGGCGGAGTCGAACACCACCGCGCCCCGCGTCATCTCGATGGTGCGGAATTCCTGCCGACGAATGAGCTCCAGGTTGTGCGTGGCCATCATCACGGCCGTGCCGCTGGCGTTGATCTCGCGCAGCAGCTGGAAGATGCCCCGCGTGGCGCGGTCGTCGAGGTTGCCCGTGGGCTCGTCCGCAATGAGCACGAACGGATCGTTGACCAGCGCGCGCGCGATGGCCACGCGCTGCTGCTCGCCGCCCGACAGCTCGCGGGGAAATGCGGTGCCCTTGCCGGCAAGGCCCACCTGCGTGAGCGCACGCGCCACCTTCGGGCCGATCATCGCCGGCGCCGTATCGGTGACCTCCAGCGCGAAGGCGACGTTCTGCTCCGCGGTGCGGTTGTCCAGCAGGCGGAAGTCCTGGAACACGATGCCCAGCTTGCGACGCAGCTTCGCCACCTCGCGGTCGCCCGCGGTGACCGAGCTCGTACCGCTCACGCGCACCTCGCCCGACGACGGCCGTTCCTCCATGTACACCATCTTCAACAATGTGGTCTTCCCGGCGCCGCTGGGCCCCGTGAAGAAGACGAATTCGCCCCGCCCGATGTGCAGCGACACGTTGTCCACGGCGGTGCCGGTGCGCGGATAGCTCTTGCTGACGCTGGTGAACCGTATCATGCGCGAGTCAGGCCTGGTTCACGCCGCCATCTTCCAGCTCGATCACCTTCCAGCTCGAGCCGGCCGTGACCGTGTCGACGATGGCCTTGAGGAGGCCGATGAGGATGGGGCCGAGGAGGATGCCAGCGAGGCCGAACGTGTACACGCCGGTGATCAATGCCACGAACATCCAGTAGAAATTCAGCACGCGCGAGCGGTCCGCGGCGATCTTGGGGCGCAGGTACGTCGAGATGAACACGGTGTTCACCAGCGTGCCGATCACGATCATCGCGATCGCCTGGGGAACGGCATCGCGAAAGATCACCAGCCAGATGGCGACCGGCACATAGACGCTCCACGAGCCAACGATCGGGAAGAATCCGATGATGAACGACACTACCGCGAGCGCGCCGGCCAGCGGCACGCCGAACGCGAGGTTCATCCCCAGGATGACCAGCGACTTGAGCGTCTGGGTGAGGAGCGTGGAGTAGATGGCGCCATACAGCACGCCACGGACGTTGACGTCGAGCGCGCGACGCAGCTCCGCATACCGGGGCGGAATCTTGCCCGAGAGATAGCTCCCCACCTTGTCCGCCTCGAGCAGGATATAGAAGGCGGTGAAGAGGAAAATTGTCGCCGATACCGAGAAATCCTTGAGCGCCGCCTTGAGCACGAGTGGCAGCCGCGTGCCGTACGCGGTGGCGCCGACGACGAACTGTCCAAGGACAGTCGCGGACTTGGCCGTCGCGAGGAACGGGATGCGGCG
>JACMOE010000648.1 GCA_014378185.1 Gemmatimonadaceae bacterium
CGGCCTACTACAACGGCGGCGTGCGAGCGCTGGACGAGCGCGGCAGCCTCGGCACCTGCACCGACGCGCAGAAGTCACTGCCGGCCGGAAGCACCGTGGCGCTGTGCGATCTCCGGAAGATGGGACGCGAGGTGGGCATTGGCCTGCTCGATCGGGGCACCCCTGTCTTTGTCTGGGGTGTTCAATACGTGGGCGGCGCGGTCTATGCCTCCGACATGACCAACGGCATCTGGAAACTGCGATCGGTCACCCGCCCGTAGCGCCTGCGGATGTCGCGGACAGCGGCCAATCATCCCTGCTACATTATTCCTGAAGGCCGGACGCGCGACCCGCGCGACGGTGCCCTCCTCCCGAGGTCGTTCCAGATGCTTCGCCCACGTACCGCGGCCGTTGCCTCGCTGCTCCTCCTGCCCATGGCCGCGGGAGGCTTTCTCCTGCAGAGTGGCCCCAGTCGCGCCACGCCCCACCTGTTCGACCAGGTGTTGTCGATCGTGGCCAATCGGTACGTCGATTCGCTCCAGGGCTCGGCGATCTTCGAGAAGGCGGCCACCGGACTGGTGCGCGAGCTCAATGACCCGTACAGCGAGTTGCTCGCCCCCAAGGCGAACGAGGATTTCAATCGCAACGTTGGCGGTCGCTACGGCGGCGTGGGCATGTTGCTCGAGGAACAGAAGAACAGCGGCCCCATTCGCGTCGTCGTGAGTCGCGTGTTTCCGCACACGCCGGCCGAGGAAGGCGGTGTCCTCGAGGGCGATCAGATCGTCAAGGTCGATTCGCTCAATGTCACTGGCGTCACCAAGATCGACAGCGTTTCCAACGCGCTGCGCGGCATTGCGGGCACCATGGTGCACGTGACATACGCGCGCCCGGGTGTCACGGAGCCCATCAAGCTGTCGTTCAAGCGCGCCGTGATTCACGTGCCCGCCGTGCCGTACGCCACGCTGGTGGGAGACCACATCGGCTACATCCCTCTTCAGACGTTCAACGAGAACACGGCCGAAGAAGTACAGGACGCCGCGGCGAAACTGGTGGCCCAGGGTGCGAAGGGACTGGTGCTCGACCTGCGCGACAACGGCGGTGGTATCGTCGAGCAGTCGCTCGCCGTAAGCTCGCTCTTCCTCAAGGATGGGCAGCCCATCGTGAACGTGCGGGGCCGCAACACGCCAGACGAGGTGGCACGCGCATCCAACGCGCACCTCGCCACGCAACCACCCCTCGTCATCCTCACTGACGGCAACACGGCGTCCGCGAGCGAGATCGTCGCTGGCGCACTCCAGGATCACGATCGCGCGCTTGTGCTTGGCACCACCAGCTTCGGCAAGGGCCTGGTGCAATCGCTTTTCCCGCTCGATGGCGGTTACGCGCTCAAGATCACCACGGGCAAGTGGTATACGCCGAGTGGCCGCAGCATTCATCGTGAACGCAAGCTGCTGCCTGACGGCCGCCTCGTGGAAACGAAGCCGGATTCGCTCGAGACCGAAAAGGAAAAGAAGGCGCGTCCGCAGTTCAAGTCCGACGCTGGCCGCACGGTGTACGGCGGCGGTGGCATTTCCCCTGATGTCATCGTCCCGGACGACACGCTCTCCACGCCGGAGCAGGAGTTCTACCGTGCCGTGGCGGCCAAGGCGCAGGCGTTCGTCACCACGCTCAACGTGTACGCGTTCGAGCTCAAGTCATCGCCGAAGAATTACGCCGTGACGCCGGAATGGCGCGCGGAGTTGCGTCGCCGCCTCATGGCGGCGGGCGTCGTGATCGACCCGAAGCACGAGGCGGTGACAGCCAAGCTGCTGGACCGCGAACTCGACCGACGCGTTTCGCGCCTGGTGCTCGGCGACGCTGGCGCCAAGCAGCGGTCCTTGAGTGAAGACCACCAGCTGTCGCGTGCGGTTGACTTGTTGACTGCCGCGCGGACGCAGAACGCCTTGCTGGCGTCCGCGCACGTCGCGAGCGGCCCGCCAGAAAGGCGATAGTGGTTGGTGACGACAAGTGAGTGGCGTCGAGTCGCACGCGATAGTCGTTCCGCGCACGGCGCGCTACTACACGCTCGGTGCCACGCACGGATTTCCGCGCGAGCTGTGGATCGTCTGCCACGGCTATGGCCAACTCGCGAGCCGCTTCATCAAGCAGTTTGCGCTGCTCGATGACGGAACGCGACTGATCGTGGCCCCGGAAGGTCTTTCGCGCTTCTACCTCGATCCCATCGCGGAGCGTCGGCAGCAGAGTGCCCCGCGTGTGGGCGCAACCTGGATGACGCGGGAGGATCGCGATGCGGAAGTCGCGGACTATGTGCACTACCTGGATCTCGTGGCCTCCGAGGTGCGACATCACCTGGCGGGGGCGTCGCCGCGGATCATCGTGCTCGGCTTCTCGCAGGGCACGGCGACCGTGAGCCGATGGCTGGCGGCAAGCGAGCTTCGCGCCGAGCAACTCGTGCTGTGGAGCGGCGCCATTCCCCCGGAACTCGATCTTGCCGCGTGGTCGTCGCACGTGCACGGCGCAGCGATCACGCTGGTGGCTGGAGAATCGGACGCGATGGTGTCGCCCGAGGCGGTGGCGTCCGAAGCGGAGCGCCTTTCGGCAGCCGGTGTGGGTTACACGCTGCAGCGATTCCCCGGTGGCCACACCATCGATCCGCACGCACTCGAGGCCCTGGCAGCCAGCTTTGCCGGAGCGTAATGACGCGTCAGCGCCGCTAGCCTCGTCGTGCGTCCCGTAGGCGTTCGATGTCCCGCCGATCCTTCTTGCTGGGGCGTCCCTTGTCCTCGAAGACGAACGCGGCCGGCGCCATGCGCAGTTGCTCGCTGAGCTTTGCGCGGACATCGATACTCGCTGTCGTTTCCTGGTAGAGCAGGGCCGCAACGGCCGCCGGTCCTCGGCGGTCACTGAGCGCCACAACGAGCACCACGTGCTCGTACGGGCCCATTCGTACGCTTACCGTGTCACCGGCCTGGACAGTCTTGGCAGGTTTGACGCGCTCGTGATTGACGAGGATCTTGCCGCTGCCGATGGCATCCACGGCTAGTGAACGCGTCTTGAAGAACCGCGCTGCCCAGAGCCATTTGTCGATCCGCACCTTGTCCGAGGCGCGCCCCTCCGTGTCGGTGTGCGGCATGCCCGCAAGTTAACCAGCCAGCCAGGCACGCCTTGCCTGGCAGAGTCACGGAGCATATATTTCGATATCGAAACATTGGACAACGTACAATGCCGACGAAATACAAGGGGACCAGCCGCGAGGTGCTTGCGCTCGACACCTTCATCAAGCTGGCGCGATGCTTTGCCTCCGTGCAGGCGCAGGTTCTGCCACACCTGCAGCGCGACTTCGGTCTTACGGAAAGCCAATTCGCCGTCCTCGAGGCGGTGCTCCACCTGGGACCTCTCTCGCCGGGACATCTCTGCCAGAAGATTCTTCGAAGTGGCAGCAATGTGACGACCGTAGTGGACAATCTCGAGCGTGACGGACTGGTCACGAGGGAGCGACACGAGACTGACAGGCGCATTCAGATGGTGAGTTTGACGGAACATGGCAGGACTGTCATCACGGGTGCGCTGCCGGCCCACGTGGCGCGCATTGCAGAGGCGCTGACCGTTCTTTCCAACGATGAACAGCTGGTGCTCGGCAGGATCTGCAGGAAGCTCGGCATCGCACTTGCCCCTGCATAGAGAGTGGTTCGGGCCGGAATGCCGGTTCTGTATTTCGATATCGCAATATTCAATGACGGAGAGTATAGAATGCGTACGAACACTATCGACCCACCCACAACGCGCATAGACGCTGCCGCGATGGCCGCCGACCACCGGCGGTCCATCCGCCAGTACGAGTCCACCCCCATTCCGCAGGCGGACCTGACGGAATTGCTTCGCCTTGCCGCGCGTGCGCCCTCGGCTTTCAATGCCCAGCCGTGGCGATTCGTCGTCGTCCAGGATCCCGCGCTCAAGGCAGCACTTTCCGCCGCGGCGTA
>JACMOE010000649.1 GCA_014378185.1 Gemmatimonadaceae bacterium
GCCGCGGCATCGGAGATGTAGTCGCCGTTCAGATTGGGCGTGGCAATCACGTCATACTCGTCCGGCCGCAGCAGGAGCTGCTGGAACATCGCATCGGCGATGCGGTCCTTCAGGACGAGACAGTCGGCGCGCGAGCTCGAGCCGCCCTTCGAGAGGTCGGACTCCGAACAGAACTGACCGGCGAAGTCGTGCTCGGCCACTTCGTAGCCCCAGTCACGGAAGGCGCCCTCGGTGAACTTCATGATGTTCCCCTTGTGCACCAGCGTCAGCGACTTCCGCCCGTTCGCCAGCGCGTACTGCATCGCCATCTTCACGAGGCGCTTGCTGCCGAACTCGGACATCGGCTTGATGCCGAGCGCGGACTGCGCGCGAATATTCTTCCCGTATTTGGTGCGGAACAGCTCGATCAGCTCGTTGGCTTCCTTCGACCCGGCCTTCCACTCGATGCCGGCGTAGACGTCCTCCGTATTCTCCCGGAAGATGATGACATTCAGCTTTTCCGGCTCCTTCATCGGGTTGCCGACGCCCTCGAAGTACCGCACGGGGCGAATGCACGCGTAGAGGTCCAGCACCTGGCGCAACGTCACGTTCAGCGAGCGGATACCGCCACCCACCGGAGTGGAGAGCGGTCCCTTGATGGAGACTCGGAACTCCTTGAACGCCTCGAGCGTCTCGTCGGGCAGCCACTCGCCGGTCTTCGTATGCGACTCCTCACCGGCGTAGACCTTCATCCAGCTGACCTTCCGCTCGCCCCCGTAGGCCTTTTCAATCGCGGCATCGAACACGCGCACCGACGCTCGCCAGATGTCCGGACCGGTGCCATCGCCTTCGACGAACGGGATGACCGGATGGTTAGGAACGCTGATCGTGCCGTTCTCGAACGCGATCGCGTCGCCTTCGCTGGGACGGGTCGCGTGACGGTAGGTCGCCATGAGTTCCTGCGGCTTCGGGGTGGATAGCGGGACAGCCGTTGAACTTACCAGCGGCCTCCGACCCGAGCAAGCAATCCGGATGATGAGCTGGCGCGCCGGGCAGCGCGAGAGCGCTCGAAGGTGATGCTCGGCACGAGCGTCGTGGCTCCGGAGACGGTGGCCGGGAACGCCACGGTGACGCTGGAGGTTCAGCCGGGGTGCACCGCATGAGGGCATCGCTTGACAGGCTCGTGACTTCGGCGGTACATCGCGTGAGCAGCGTGGGCAACCAGTCTGACTGCGTCCTCGTCCCGCCTACGTCGCTTTCGCCCCGCCATTGGTCCCAGTACCCCCCACCCGCCTCGGCCCGCTCGGCGCCGCGGCTGGACCACTTTTAGAGGGAGGATCCGGATGCGTTTTCCCAGTTCGCGCGCCAGCAGCGTCGCGACGCTCGTCGTGGCGCTTCTCCTGGCCGCGCCTCGCGCCGCCCAGGCGCAGCAGGCCACCGTCACTGGTCGCGTCACCGAGGTCGGGTCAGGTTTGCCGATCCCCGACGCGCAGGTCGTCATCGTCGGAACAACCGGCGGCACGCTCACGAACTCCGACGGGCGCTATACGCTCCGCAACGTCTCCATCGGTCTGCGCCAGCTTCGCGTGGTGCGGATCGGGTACACGGAATTGAAGCGCTCGATCACCCTGGCCGCGGGCACTCCTCTCAGCGTCGATCTGGCGCTGGCGAAGGCGGTGTTCGAACTGCAACCTGTCGCCACGACTGCAACGGGCGAGCAGCGACGCGTGGAAATCGGAAACTCCATTTCGAACATCAACGCGGCCGAGATCACGAAATCCTCGCCTATCAGCAGCGTGTCGGATCTCCTGAATTCGCGTGCCCCGGGTGTCTCGGTGCTTACCGGCACCCAGACGGGAGTGGGCTCGCGCATTCGTATCCGCGGCAATAATAGTCTCTCGCTCAACAACGATCCGATCTATGTAATCGACGGCGTGCGCATGACGAGCAACCAGGCGTCCGGCTTCAGCACCGGCGGCAATCGTCCAAATCGCGTCGGCGATCTGAATCCCGAGGAGATCGAGAACATCGAGATCGTGAAGGGTCCGTCGGCAGCCACGCTCTACGGCACGGACGCCGCGAACGGCGTGGTGGTCATCACGACCCGAAAGGGGCGCGCTGGCGCTGCGCAGTTCGCCATCCATACGGAAGGCGGTGTGATCAAGGATCTCAACGACTACTCCACCAACTACACGATTGCCGGTCACACGCCGGGCCTTACCGCATACCGTGAATGCGCGTTGCCGCTCATCTCGACGGGCACGTGCGTGAAGGACAGCGTACGCGTCTACAGCCCCATCAACGATCCGGACGCCACTCCGCTCGGCACGGGCGGCCGCGTCGCCTACGGCGCGCAGGTGTCCGGCGGCACGGAAACCGTGCGCTACTTCATCTCGGGCGACCGCGCGGACGAGACAGGCGTGTTGAACCTGCCCGCGTTCGAGCGCCGGCGCTTCGACTCGCTCGGCACGGTGATTCACGACTACACGAATCGCCCGAACAACCTCGTGAAGAACAGCTTTCGCATCAATCTGAACGCAGCAGTCTCTCCGAAGTTCGACGTCGCAGTGAACTCCGGCTTCATCCGGAGTGACGCTCGCTTCTCGCTGGAGTCCAACGCGACAGCAGGTCTGGGCTCCCACCTCTTCGGCGGTCCCGGTTACAAGACCAACGGCTTCGTCTCCACGAGCGGCACCGTGCCCGCTCCCGGCACTGCATTGAACGGCTATCGGGCGTGGACCCCCGGTTACAGCTGGCAGGAGAAGACTGGCCAGCAGGTAAACCGGTTCATCATCGGGCTCAACGGACAGTACCGCCCAACCAGCTGGCTGCAGGTGCGCGGCACCGTCGGCAACGATCACACGTCGCGCACGGATTCGGACCTGCTCCTGCGCGGAGAAGGGCCGCCCATCACGTCGCGCTATCGCGAGGGGTTCGCCGACGCGGCTCGCACCGACCTGCGCAACTTCTCTGCGGACCTTGGCGCGACCGGCACCTTCAATCCGCTGTCGTGGCTCAACTCCAAGACCACTCTCGGTACCCAGTACGTGGACTTCAGTCAGGGCCAGACCGAGGCGTACGGCCAATACCTGACGCCCGGGGCGTCGACGGCCAGCGGAGGTGCGTCGCCGCAAGCGTTCGAGTCGGCGATCCTGCAGAAAACCCTGGGATTGTTCGTGGAACAGGCGGTCGCGCTGCATGACCGGTTGTTCCTCACGGGCGCACTCCGCACCGACCAGAACAGTGCATTCGGCACGAACTTCCAGCGGGTCATTTACCCCAAGGCGAGCGTGTCGTGGCTCGCGTCCGAGGAGCCGTTTTTCCCGCGCATCAACGGACTGAACACGCTGCGCTTCCGTGCGGCATTCGGCGCCTCGGGTGTGCAGCCCGGATCCAATGACGCGCTGCGGTCGTTCGACGGACTCAATGCCAACATCCGTGGCGTCGACCAGCCGACGGCTATCTACTCGGCGATCGGCAACGACAGCTTGCGCCCTGAGCGGACGTCGGAAATCGAAGCCGGTTTCGAGACGCGTTTTTTCAACAACCGCGGCTCGCTCGACTTCACTTTCTATCGGAAGCGTACAAAGGACGCGCTGATCTCGGCTATCGTGCCTCCGTCACTCGGCGCGGCGGCCACCGTCCGCCAGAATCTCGGCGCGGTGGAGAACACAGGCTACGAGATGATCCTGACTGGCCAGTTGATCGACCGAAAGGCGGTGGGATTCGACGTCACCCTCAGCGGCTCGATCAACAACAACAACCTCATCAGCCTTGGCAGCACGCCACCGCAGATCGGCACGACGACGCGCGCGGTGGAGGGTCACCCGCTGTTCGGGCTCTGGGCTCGGCCGATCGACGGTTGGGAGGACAAGAACAAGGACGGCATCCTCACCTACTTTGCTGATCCCGCGAAGAACGAGGTGTTCATCGGCGACTCGGCGGTGTTCCGTGGGTATGCGACGCCACGGTACCAGGCGTCGCTGACGTCCGGGTGGGAACTGTTGAAGCGCAAGCTTCGCTTCCAGACGCTCCTCGATTATCGCGGTGGCAACAAGTGGTTCAACGATACGGAACGCCTTCGCTGCCAGCGCCCAAATTGCCAGGGTCGCAACTATCCGAACGCGCCATTCGCCTTGCAGGCGGCCAACATTGCGCGCCTCGAGAATCCGGCAAACTCGCTCGACGGGTACTTCCATGATGGCGCATTCGTCCGGTTGCGTGAAGTGTCACTCCAGTACACGCTGTCTCCCGCGCTGGCCGGCAGGTTGCTGCGCGGAAAGTCCGCGTCGCTGTCCGTTGCCGGAC
>JACMOE010000650.1 GCA_014378185.1 Gemmatimonadaceae bacterium
CATGGCCACACGGGTGGACGGGAACGGCGGCGCCGCACGGCACTGTCTTTTCGCGCTGAACACGTCGCGCGGGGGGCGTCCACGATACACGGTGGCCTGCATTGCATATCGTGCCGCGCCACCAGCGCTTTCGCTCTCCTGCGCGCGGGGTGCGCCGCACGCTCACCGGCGCCGAGGTGCACCGCGTGCCTGTGTACGTGTGGGCAGTTGCCCTGCTTGGACAGACATCAACGACCCCGAAGCCCACTGCGGAAACTCAACTGGTGATGAAATTGCCAATCACTTGGTCGCGTCTTCCAGGCGCCGAAGCGGCCTGTTCTAGCCACGCCGCTTCCTCACCTTGGCTAGACAGATCCGGAGCCTACCTGCGATGGAGCATCGAACAGTGGACCACGCGAATGCGCTGGTGATCACGAGTCCTGACGAGCTGATGCGCCCGACCACTCGTCGAGCGTTCGTTCGCCTGCTGAGCGCGGGCGGCGCGATTGCGCTCATGCCGAGCGTCTTCTCGGCCTGCAGCATGACGCCGGGTATGGGCATGGGCATGGGGACGGCGGCCATCGATGCCGGACTGATGTTTGACCTGCGCACGGACGTCGGCATCTTCCGCCTCGTGCACACTTTGGAGCAGCTCGAAGCCGCGTTCTATACGGCGGTGGTGGCGAATGCAAACTTCTCCACCTTCTTCAACGCCGACGAGCGCGAGTTGTTCACCGACCTCCGGAACGTGGAGATCGTTCACCGTGAGTTCCTGCGCACGGCGCTCGGGAGCCAGGCAGTGCCCGACGTGACCGGCGCGATCAACACGTCCACGCTCAACGGGATCCTCGCCAGCCGGGAGGGCATCCTCGGCGCGGCTCGCCTGTTCGAGCACCTCGGCGTGTCGGGATTGAACGGGGCCGGCAAATATCTGCAGGACGCGCGCAACCTGCTGCTGGCGGGCAAGTTCGTGTCGGTGGAGGCGCGTCACGCCGCCGCCCTGCGCGACGTCGCGCCGCCCGCCGGCCAGAGCGTGAACACCGCGTTCGCGGGTGACGACATCATCGACGCGAACGGCATGGACGTCAAGCTCGAGGCCGGCGCAGTGCTCGATCATGTGGCCGCCACGAATCTGGTGCAAAACGGCGCCGTGAGCGCCAGGAACATCACGAACGCCCCCACGCCGACGCAGGGCAGGCCATCCGCAGACTTCTTCCCGACCACCCCATGACGCCGGAGACTCGAACAATGACCATCTCGAATCAGCCGATCCTCGGCGGGGTCGATCCGGAGATCATGGACCGCCTCGTCACCCGACGCAACGCCATCCGGCAGGGCGCATCGGTGAGCGCCACCGTGGCCGCTTCGCTGGCGATGGGATCCGTGCCGGTGCTGCTCGCCGCGCTCTCGAAAGACGTCTTCGCGCAGACGCCGTCCGCCATTCTCGATGTGCTGCAGTTCGCCTTCATCCTCGAGAATCTGGAGAACGAGTTCTACCGCGCGGTGCTGGGCACCAGTGCAGTGGCCGCGCAGAATGCCGCCTTCGCCGGCGTGCGCGCGCAGATCCCCGCGTCCGCCGTGCAGACCTTTCAGCAGATCCAGAAGCACGAGCAGCAGCACACCGATTTCCTGAAGAACACGGCCATTCCCCTGTTCGGCGGAAAGGCTCCGTCGATCAGCGCGAACGACTTCGACTTCACGGGCGGCAACGGGAGCGGCGACGGCCCATTCCTGCAGGCGACCACCCAGATCGATCATCTCCTGCTGGTGGCACAAGCGGTGGAAGACACCGGCGTTCGGGGGTACAAGGGGCAGGCTGGGCGGCTGCTCATCAACGGCAGCGATCAGGCGGATGTAGCGCTCGAGTGTGCGCTGCGCATCCACTCCGTCGAGGCGCGTCATGCCGC
>JACMOE010000004.1 GCA_014378185.1 Gemmatimonadaceae bacterium
AAAAGGCGATGGAAGTGGGTTGTGACGGCTACCTCGCCAAGCCGTGCGAGCCGCGTGCGGTCGTGGCCGAGGTGCAGCGTTTCCTTGGAAAGGACGTCGCGCAGAATGCCGGCTGAGATCAGCGGCACCGCCACCGCGCCGCGCGTCGAGGCGTCCACGCGCATCCTCGTGGTCGATGACCACGAGGACAACATCGAAGTCCTCAAGGTTCGCCTGGAAAGCTGGGGCTACCTGACCGCCTCGGCCTACAATGGTGCCGACGCGCTGCGGTACGTGGAGAGCACGCCTCCCGACCTCATCCTGCTGGACGTGATGATGCCCGAGATGGACGGGAACGAGGTCGCGCGCCGCATCAAGGCGAACACCGCGCTGCCTTTCATTCCGATCATCATGCAGACGGCGCTCGACTCCACCGACAGCAAGGTGGAGGGACTCGAGGCCGGAGCCGACGACTACATCACGAAGCCCATCGACTTCGCCGAGCTCAAGGCCCGACTCCGGTCCATGCTGCGCATCAAGCGGCTCCAGGAGGCGCTCGAGGAGCGCGAAAAGGAACTGCTCGAGGTCAATCAGCGGCTCACCTACATGTCGCAGACCGACGCGCTCACGGGTCTCGATAATCGACGTCACCTGAACGAACGCATCGACGAGATGTTCTCGCACGCCAAGCGGCTCAACGAGCCATTCTCGCTGGTGATGTGCGACCTTGACAAGTTCAAGAGCGTCAACGACACGTATGGCCACCAGGCGGGCGACGAGGTTCTGAAGCAGCTCTCGGCCATCCTGAAGGAGGAGGCGCGCGAAATCGATCGCGTCGGCCGGTATGGCGGAGAGGAGTTCATGCTCCTGCTGCCCGGCACCGTGCTCGACGCCGCGGTCACGTTCGCGGAAAGGGTGCGGAAACGGATCGAGGGGCATACATTCACCTTCCCGGGCGGCACGCTCACACGCACGTCGAGCTTTGGCGTCGCTGGCTGGCCGCACCCGAAGATCGAGCAGTGTGACGATCTGGTGCGGACCGCCGATGACGCGCTGTATGTCGCGAAGGAGACGGGTCGCAACAAGGTGGTCCGCTTCGACGGCCACGAGTTCAACGCGCACCAGGCTTCCCAGGATGCAAACGCTCCAGCCCGACCCGACTTCGGCGCCTCAGAACCCGGAGCAGCAGTCCCCGGCACCTGACGACGTGGCGCGCCTCGTGGCGCGTATCGCGGAACTCCAGCGTGGGCGCGACCACCTGGTCGCCATCGTGGACATCCTCCAGGAAGCGTCGGCGTCCCTCCACTTCGTGGACGTCCTCCAGACCATCGCGCGAAAGCTCGGCGAAACCTTCGGGCTGGACCGGTGCGCCATCTTCCTGTCCGGAGACAAGGACGAGGTGCGGCTCGTCGCCAGCTACGAAGATCCCACGATCCGCAACCTGGTCGTGGACATCAATCGCTATCCCGAGCTGAAGCGCGCCTTCGAGAGCGGCGAAACCGTCTTCATCCCCGACGCCGCGAACGATCCCACGCTGCGCAGCATCAAGTCCACGCTGGATTCACGCAACGTGCGGTCCATCGTGGTCGTCCCCATTCGGTGGGAAGGCTCGGTCATCGGCGCGATCTTCCTGCGGACCGAGCGCGAAGCGCATCCGTTCAGCGAGGCCGACGTCCGTTTCTGCCAGCAGGTCGCCTCCCTCACCGCGCAGGCACTGCGCAACGCCCACCGGTTCGAGACCCTGCTCCACAGCCAGGAAGACGTGAACGTCGCGCGCCGCAAGTCAGAACTTCAGCGCATCGCCCTCATCGGATTCATGCGTCGCATGCTGGACCGCTACGCGCGCGGCGAGGAACAGACCTGGGCCGAAATGCTGCTGCCCAAGGCAGCGGATGAAGAACTCGAGCGACTGGTGACCGTGGCGATGCAGGTGCTCGAGGAAGAGGCCAAGGGCTGACCGGAATCATCGCCATGGCCACCATCACTCCCGAACGGCGCGCCGCGGAACTTCGTGCGCTGCTCCACCAGGCATCGCACGACTACTACATCCTCGACCGCCCCACACTCGCGGACGCAGAGTACGACGCGCGCTTTCGCGAGCTCCAGGCCCTGGAGCGCGAGCATCCCGGGCTCCGCACGGCGGACTCGCCCACCATGCGTGTGGGCGCCGAGCCGGCCAGCGCACTGGCCAAGCACACCCACCTGATGCCCATGATCTCGCTGGGCAACGCCATGAACGCGCAGGAGCTCGACGAATGGGAGGAGCGCATCACTCGGCTCGT
>JACMOE010000651.1 GCA_014378185.1 Gemmatimonadaceae bacterium
CCCCGACGGCTTCGAGATACAGTCGACGCAGCGCTCGCGCCGTGAGCGGCTCGGCGCGCGCGCGCGCCTGCTGAAGTCGCCGAGTGGCCGAACGGCGTTCAGTGCGGCGACGCGTGCGGTTGCGGACGCGTCGCGCGGCAGCGGGCGCGGGGGCGATCGCGAGCAGCAACCAGAACCACGGACGCGCGGGCAGCGCCGGCGGCAGTGCCTCCCGCAGGGCGCGCCGAATTCCCAGTCGCGCGGTGGGCATGGAGTCGATGACCGCCAGCGCGGCAGCCGCGATGTCGAGCGACAGCGATGGCGCGTGTGCATCCGTATAGCTGCGCCGCTGGGGATCGAAGTACGAGTACACAATGGAGGGAATGACTTGCTGCCCTGGCTGGCGCGGCGTGAGCAACCAGTCGAACTCCTTGGAGCCTTTCACGAGCGATAGCGACGTGTCCACGACAACACGCTCGCCGCCGTTGGCGATCGCCGCCCAACCGAGGCGAAGGGGCGGACGCGGCCAGAGCTTCACGTTGCCGTTGCCCGCCAGGCGAAGCGTCAACACCATGGGATCGCCCATGCGCCCGCGCGGCGTCGAGACGCGCGCCGTTGCGGACAACGACCCGACGGCACCGCCGAATTCGGGCGGGCGCCCGGTCACCGGCACGTCGAGCGCGAGGAAGTGCACGCTGTCGGTGCGCAATTCGAAGCTCTCCTCGCGGGAGAAGAACGAGGTGGACAGCGGCAGCGAGTAGGTGAGAGAGGCTGGGGCGATGGCGGCGCGCCCCGCGAACAGCGGAAACAGCGCGCGGCGATACGAGAGCGTCTCGAAGCAGCGACGTCCCACGCGCGTGAGCGCTGACGGGGGCGCGAGGTCGTACGCGAGCACGCCGGGCATTTCAGGTGGAAAGAACGTTGGGTTGCGGCGCAGTCGCTGCCTCGCGCCTTCGTTGAGCTGGACGTCCACCACATAGTCCACCTGCTGTCCCACGTAGAGGGTGTCAGCCGGCGCGCCGCGACCGGCGCGATCGAGCCTGGCGCGCACGATGACGACGGGCGGTAGTGCAAGTCCGGGGTGTACCTCGACCGGGCCAGCCGATGCCGTCGCGCGCTGACCACCCACAGTCACCACGAATGGAGAAAGCACCACCCGGCCGCTCCCTTCCGCCGCGACCGTGTAGCTCGCTTCCGTCAGCGAGGTGGCCTGTCCACGCCCGTCGCGTTCAACGCGACTGGTGATGGTGCTCTTGAGCAGCTGCACGCCGACAGGCGGTACGAACGACGCGAGCGTTGGGGCCACTGCTCCGGGTGCGCGTGCGGCGACACTGATCTCGATGGGCGCGCAGGCACTGGCGGTATCGGGCGCGCGCGCGAGCACCACGAGCTGCGCGATGAGGAGCAGCCCGGTCATGGCACGCCTACCAGTCCTTCCCGCCCGGCGGCGGCTCCGGCTTGTTCTGCTTCTGCTTCCTGCTCTGCACGTCGCGCTCCTCGCGCTCCGCACTGCCGAGCAGCTGCTCCGCCTGCCGCTGCGCCAGGGTGGGTTGCGGCTTCTGCTCCTGCTGCGACGGCGTCGGTGCCGCGTTGGATTGTCCGCCGCCGCCCCCACCGCCACCGCCCTTCTTCTGCTTTTCCAGCGCCAGCTCGTAATTCCATTTCGCGTCGAGGTCAGTGGGCCGTTGGAGCAGCACGCGCTTGTACAGGGCGAGCGCACCCTTCAATTCCGCCGAGGCAGAATCTCCCTGCGCCGCGCGTCCGCGCAACAGGTGCGCGAGCCCGCCATTGAATCGCGCGCGATACTGGAGTTCCGGATCGGCCTTATCGGCGGCCCGTTCGAGTACCTCGGCCGCGCTGGCCGTGGAGTCCTCGGCGAGCAGCGCGGTGCCGAAGTTGTAGAGCGCGCCAGGCGAGCGGTCGCCCTTCTGGATCACCTGACTGAACAGTGCCGCCGCCTTGGCGTAGTTGCCGGCATGATATGCTGCCGCGCCGTCGATGGACTCTCGTGCCGGCGCGCAGCCGGATGTCATGCACACAAGGAGCAAGCCTGCCGCCACGGCTGTTTCGGCCGACGCGGCGCGACGACGTCGCCGCGCACGCCGCCCGGCCAGTAGGGTATCGAGCCACAACAGCAGGATGGCCGGCAGCAGGAACAGCTGGAATCGGGGCGAGAGCGTATCGCCCGCCTGGGTCATCTTGCCACCCGTGCGCAGCCTCGAGACCGCCGCCTTGATTCGCGCCGCCTTGTCGGTGGCATCCGCGGGGATGAAGGTTCCGTTCGCGGCGGTTGCCGCGGCCTGGAGGAGCGTTGGCTGGTAGCGCGTGATCACGACCTGGCCCGCCTCATCGCGCTTCTGCGTGATGACCCCATTCGCGTCCTTTACCG
>JACMOE010000652.1 GCA_014378185.1 Gemmatimonadaceae bacterium
ATTCGCGACGCGTCACTCGCTGGACGGTACAACAGCATCGCGGAAGACTTCTGGACGCCGACCAACCCCAGCAACACGGCGCCCCGTCCGGACAAGAACACGGAGAATCCGTACTTCTCCGGTGCGCGCGGCTATCAGGATGGATCGTTCGTGAAGATCCGCAACATCACGCTCGGTACAGCGGTGCCCACGCGGTTCCTGTCCAGCATCGGCGCACAGTCGATGCGCATATACGTGACGGCGCAGAACCCGTTCCTCTTTACCAGTGCCAATGTCCTGGATCCGGAAAGCCAGACGGGCAATGGCGTTCCCTCATATCGCACGTTCCTCCTTGGCGGAAGCTTCGGCTTCTAACCGATGATGACTCCTCCTGCATCCATGATGACACAAAACATGACTCGCAGATTCCTCGCATCCCTCGCCGCCGCCTGCGTGGGTGTCGCCGCAGGCTGCGTCGATCTCACCGAGACGCCGATCACGGGCATCACGAGCGCGTACTACGCGACGCCGGCCGGCTTCGACGCGGCCGTGGGCGCCATGTACCAGCCGCTCCGCTCGTTCTGGGCCCTCGAACGCGGTTCGACGATGACCGTCTTCGGCACTGATGAATTCCAGAAGGGCTCGGACGGCGGTTACAAGTTCTTCAATGATTACACTTCGGCGCTGAACGGCGACGTGGACTTCATTGCACAGACATGGCGTGACTTCTATCAGGGCATCAACACGGCCAATACCGTGATCGATGTGGCGAAGACTGCCAATGTTCCGGCGGCGACGGTGGCCTTGCGCGTGGGGGAGGCCAAGTTCATCCGCGCGCTGTACTACTTCACTCTGGTGCGCACGTATGGCGACGTTCCACTCTATACGACGCCAACCGCGGGCGTGCTCACGGCGACTGTCCGTGATCCCGCGGCGAAAGTATACGACCTGATCGTGGCTGACCTCATCGCGGCAGAAGCGGCGCTACCGGACAAGGCGGCACAGTACGGCCGCGCGGGCAAGCCTGCCGCGCAGCACTTGCTGGCGGAGGTGTACCTGACGCGCAATGCGTCAGGGGACATGGCGAAGTCCGAGGCTGAGGCGCAGGCCGTGGTGAGCAACCCGCGATTCAGGTTGCTCGCGACGGAGAAGTTGAATTGGGACTTTGGCAACGAGGTCAACTCCGAAGTCGTGTGGGCGATTCAGTACACCGCCGATCCCATCACGAATGGCGCGGCCTTCAACATCGCCAGTCAGAGCAATGTCGGCTACGGCAACAAGCTGCACCTGTATTTTGGTTTTCCGTACGACCAGGAGCCGGGCATGCTGCGCGACATTCCCGGGGGCCGTCCGTTCAAGCGCTTCCGCCCGACCACGTGGCTGCTCAACCTGTGGGGCAATCCGACGAGCACGCCGGATCAGCGCTATCAGGACCTTTTCCGGGTGGCCTGGGTCGCGAACAACCCCAACAACACGGGTTACAAGCTGGGCGACGGCACGGTCATCAACCCGAAGTACACGCTCGGCGACACGACCATCTTCTTCCCCTCGCGCGAAGTCACCACGGCGGAACGCAAGTCCGTGAAGTACAAGATGTACGCGCCGTCAGAGTACAACGACGCAATCTTCCCGGTGATGAACAAGTATCTCGACCCGTCGCGTACCTCGACGAACCAGGAAGACGGCCAGCGCGATCATCCGCTGATGCGTCTCGCCAACACGTACCTGATGCTTGCGGAGGCCCAGTTCAACCAGGGCAAGCTTGCGCAGGCGGCGACGAACATCAACATCATCCGTACGCGCGCCGCAAAGCCGGGTCGTGCCGCCGAAATGCAGATCACGCCGGCGGACCTGAGCATCGACTTCATCCTCGATGAACGCGCTCGCGAACTCACCGGCGAAACGATGCGTTTCTTCGACCTGACCCGCACGCACAAGCTCGTCGAGCGCGTGGTGAAGTACAATCCGGGTGGCGCGCCGAACGTCAAGACTTGCCATGAACTTCGCCCAATTCCCACGAACGAAATCCTGCTCTCCACTGGTGGAATCAAGCAGAACCCCTGCTATTGACCGGGTGGGAGACGCATCGAGCGTCGTGGCTCGTGCCGCGACGCTCGATGTGGTTTCGTCACGTCGGCCGGCGTCATCAGCAAGCTTCCGTCACGTGGCGGCGATGATTGTCATTGGCGGATGAGAACCTGCGTCACGCTTCCGTCGATGGTCATGGTGGTGGCGGTCACGTGCGCGGTGACGATCGAGCCATCGCTCTTGTACGCGAAAGACACGGAGTTGTTCGCGAGCGTCAGGGTGCCGGCGTCGGATGACGTCGTCATGTTCACCGTTCCATCGAGCTCGGTGCCGCGCAGAGTGAAGGACGTGGTGAAGGTCCCGGCGCTGGTGATGACGTACTGCCTGGCGATGAGCTCGAGCTTGGGGTCGCTGGCCGCGTACACGTACGGCAGTGCCTTGCCATTGACGGTTGTCAGCGTCCACGTGCCGGCCACGGACGTCACGACTGGCTCCGTGGCGGCACCAGAACCGCAGGCCGACGCGAGTATGGCGGCGGCGAGCGTCAGGAGCCTGAAGCGGCGATGATTCATGTGCCCATGCAGTCAGGGGTGTGAACGAACATGATGTGCAATCTGCGTTGCAGCGCCCGGCGATGGAAGAAACCTGGGTACGGAGGGGGTATGCGCGTTCGACAGATTCTGCTTGGCATGGCAGTCACGCTCATTACGACGTCGAGCGTGGCGGCACAGACGAATCCTGAATCGGGGGCGCAGCGCGGCACGCGCATGGCCTGGTGGCGCGACGCCCGGTTCGGGATGTTCATCCATTGGGGTGCCTACGCGGTGCCCGCCGGCATCTACCACGGCGAACGCGTGCCCGGCATCGGCGAGTGGATCATGAGTCGCGCGCACGTGCCAGTGGACGAATACGAGCAGTTCGTACGGGCATTCAACCCCGCGCAGTACGACGCAGACGAATGGGTCCGCATCGCGAAGGACGCCGGCATGAAGTACATCATCATCACGTCCAAGCACCACGATGGCTTCGCGCTGTTCGACTCGAGAGTATCGAATTACGACATGATGGACGCAGCGCCGTACCACCGCGATGCGCTCAAGGCGCTCGCGAGTGCCGCGCACCGCCAGGGCATACGATTCGGCGTGTACTACTCCATCATGGATTGGCACCACCCGGACGCCCAGGGACCGAACGCGCCGGAGTACAACTCGAGTAGCTGGCACAACCCCAACTTCAGCCGGTACGTCGAGACGTACATGAAGCCACAGCTCAAGGAGCTGCTCACGCAGTATCCAAACATCGACGTCCTCTGGTTCGACGGCGAGTGGGTGGCCGATTGGAGTGACGAGCAGGGGCGCGCGCTGTATGCCTGGCTCCGGGCCATCAAGCCGGGTCTCATCATCAACAACCGGGTGGGCCACACGCGGCAGGGCATGAGCGGCATGTCCAGGACGGGCAGCGAAGACATCGGCGATTTCGGGACACCAGAGCAGCAGGTCCCGGCAGCCGGCCTTCCAGGTCTCGATTGGGAGACGTGCATGACCATGAACGATACGTGGGGATTCAAGTCGTTCGACGACGGGTGGAAGGATACCCGCATCCTGCTGCGCACGCTCATCGACGTGGCGTCGAAGGGTGGCAACTTCCTGCTCAACGTCGGCCCCACCGCCGAGGGTGTGATTCCCGCTGAAAGCGTGGCACGGCTGCGCGAAATGGGACGATGGATGCGCGTGAACGGCGAGGCCATCTACGGCAGCACGGTCAGCCCGTACGGCGCACCCGCCTGGGGACGCTACACAGCAAAGGCGGGCGCCGTCTACGCATTCGTCTTCGACTGGCCCAGCAACGGCCAACTGGCACTCACGGGCGTGCGCACAGCTCCCGCGGTGGTCCATCTGCTCGGTGATTCAAGGCCCCTTGTCGTGGAGCGCTCGGCAGACGGATACGTCGTCCGCCTTCCAGCGGCCGCACCAAGCGCCATTGCGTCAGTCGTGGTGCTGGAGGGCGCATCGGGTGCGGCGCGGTAGCGGCACGGCACATTGCACCATCCGCGTGCGGGGATCTGTTCGCGAGCTGCGTCACTTCGACGCCGGCGAACCGGCGCACGTCGAACGACTGGACGAAACTTTATCCGACGCCGCTTCACTCGATGGCCGCGCCTTCGCGTCCACTCATGCTGCCCACCTCAACGGGACACTCAATGACTGATGCATCCTTGCCACGACGCTCATTTCTCGCCGCCGCCGCCACGGGAATCGCGGGAGCGGCCGTGGCGATCGCGGGCGCTCCGGCGTTCGCAGAGGCTGCGGCATCCGCCAGGTCGTCGAACGCGGCTGCGCGCGGTGCAGCTGCCGTCCCGGCCGCCGCCGCCATCAAGCTGGGTGTGGCGAGCTACTCGCTGCGCGAGTTTCCGCTCGACAAGGCGCTGGTGATGATGAAGGCGCTCCGCACGCCGTACGTGAACCTCAAGTCGGTCCACATGCCGTACGACAAGACGCCGGCCGAGCTGGCGGCCATTCGCCAGACGATCGAAACCGCGGGCTTCCAGATCGTGGGCGGCGGCACCATCACCTTCGACAAGGACACGGACGCCGACGTCGAGAAGTACTTCGCGTATGCGAAGAACGCCGGCATGCCGACGATCGTGTGCACGATGGAGCATTCGATCCTGCCGCGCGTGGAGAAGTACGCGAAGCAGTACGACATCAAGGTGGCCATCCACAATCACGGCCCCGAGGACAAGCACTTTCCGTCGCCGTACGATGTCCTCAAGGCGGTGAACGGGATGGATCCGCGCATGGGGTTGTGCATGGACATCGGCCACGCCACGCGGGCCGGCGCAAACATCGTCCAGGCGGTGCTCGATGCCGGACCGCGCTTGCTCGACATGCACATCAAGGATCTCGCCGATGGTACGGCGAGGGACAGCCAGGTTGCCGTTGGCGAAGGCAAGCTGCCTATTCCTGCGCTCTTCCGCGCGCTCCAGAAGATCAACTTTGCGGGCTACGTAAACCTCGAGTACGAGATCAACGCGAAGGATCCGCTGCCGGGCATGCAGGTATCGTTCGCCTACATGCGCGGAGTCCTCGCGGGCATGGCGTGAAGCGGACTCGACTCGTTGACCGGCAGTCGTACGCGCGGGCCCGATCGCTGCATGCAACGACTTGCCCGCCCTTCTTCATTCACACTGCGTCACAGGCTTCGTGACATCATGACACATCGTCGCTGGATACTCCCCTTCATCATTGGTGCAGTCGCGGCCGCGTCGGCATCCGCGCTAGCGCCCAAGCCTGCGGCGACGGCTCCGCCCACGCCCGCGCCGAAGGAAATGGCCGCGACGGATACCGGTGGTCCGTACCTCGTGCAGGTCACCCCGCACGAGAGCGATCGCCGCGTGGACATCACGGTGGACGGCAAACCGTTCACCTCCTACATCTGGCCCAGGAACCAGAAGAAGCCGGTGCTCTATCCCATCACGTCCGGCAATGGCACGGTGGTGACGCGTGGGTTTCCGCTGCAGCCGCGCGGCGGCGAGCGCGTCGATCATCCGCACCACGCCGGCCTCTGGTTCAACTACGGCGACGTGGACGGCCTCGACTTCTGGAACAACTCGGATTCAATCAAGGCAAGCGCCGCGCCGAAGTACGGCACCATCGTCCATCGCGCGATCAAGGCGACGCATAGCGGCGGGGGTGAAGGCACGCTCGACGTGACCGAGGAATGGGTAACCAGCAGGAACACGCCGCTGTTGAAGGAAGACACACATTATATCTTCCGCGCGCGGAACGGCGTCCGCACCATCGATCGCATCACGACGCTCACCGCGCTTGATTCCACGGTGCACTTCAATGACAACAAGGAAGGCGTCCTCGGCATGCGGGTCGCGCGACAGCTCGAACAGCCCTCGATGACGCCGGAGAAGGACACCGATGCCAGCGGCCGGG
>JACMOE010000653.1 GCA_014378185.1 Gemmatimonadaceae bacterium
CGGTGGTGAGCATCGGCAGGAACTTCGGGAGCGCGGAGGCGCCGATGAGGACGGCCTTGTAGCCGGCGACGGTGCTCTGCGACGAGAGGACGTCCATGGACTGAGCGCGCGTGATGCGCGGCACCAGCTCGAGGGCGAGCGCAGTGATGCCCCGCTCAGCGAGCTGGGTGAGGTGCGCGGCGTTGCGGGCGGGGTTGAGGAGCGAGAGGAGGCTCGTTTCCCGCGGGATGCTGGCGGTTTCGTCGCGCGAGGGGGGCTGGACCTTGCAGACGAGTGTTGCGCCTGCGTACAGGTCGTTCAGCGGCGTGACGGTTGCGCCGGCGGTTTCGTAGGTGGAATCGGGAAAGCCGGCGCGTGCTCCCGCGCCGGCTTCGATTCTCACTTCGTGGCCGGCCTTGACGAGGCGGACGACGACGTCTGGGGTGACTGCGACGCGCAGCTCACCGGGGGTGGTTTCTCGTGGGACTGCGATTCGCATGTGGCAAAAGTTCGCCTGAGCGGACGGGGTGCGCTAGGGGACATCGCCCGACATGGTGTGGGGAAATGCTGTGGCATCAACTGTCGAAGGGCGAACTTGCAAACAAGATTGAACCACAGGGAACACGGAGGACCCGGGGGTCTGGGATGGAAGTCACCGCCCCTGTGACCTCCGTGACCCCTGTGGTTCATTCTCTTTTGGTTGAACTTACGCTGATAGCTTACCAGCCAAGCGAGCGATCTGCCGCGCATGACGGCTCACGTGCACCACGTGAATGCGGAAGGCATCGCCAAGATTCATCATCTTGGGCATCCAGTCCGGGAATACCGGCGTGCCCATCTTGACCTTGTTCCAGTCGAGCGAGGCGGTGTCGTCCATCGACTTCACGAAGGCGCTTTCCAGGCCGAGGAGTGCGTCCGTAGTGCCGTTGCGCGGGGTGTGGCTGGGCTGAAAGACCCGGGGGGCCTTCATGGGCCTGGGCTTCTCCAGGGAGCCAGCGATCAGCTTGCCGAGGAAGGTGGGGTGCCACGCGCGGGCGGGTGCGCCGGCGTCGGGCCGGGCGCTGCGGACGATGGCGTTGAAGCGGTCATCGTAGGACTCCTGGGTGATGCAGAGGTGCTCGAGCACTTCGGCGATGCTCCAGCCCCTGGGCTCGGGATGTTCGTTGATCTGGGCGCTGTTCAGCGGGCGAAGGAGGGTGGTGAGGTGATCGCGGGTGGCGACGGATTGCTCACGGAGCTGGGCGTGAAGGTCGCGCTGGGTGATTTGCACTGTTGAGCTCCACGAGGAGGGATGGTTGAGTATGGGCGTCGCTGAGTACAACCTCAAGGCCGGGTCAAACTGCAAAAGCAATAACCACAGGGAACACAGAGGGCACAGGGGAAAATTTGAATACTCGAATTCAGCTGTTGTGCTTTCCCCCGTGACCTCCGTGACCTCTGTGGTTCAATCCTTTTGCAGTTGCTTTCGTAAATTTTCCAAGGCAACGATGAGCGGATGGTGCTTCCGCATCGCGATGTCGCGGACGAAATTTGATGTAATCCAAACACCTGGAGTTCACGTGAGTGTTTTCATGCGCAGTTCCTTGGCGGTTGCACTCGTGATTGCCATTGCTCCAATAGTTTCCGCACAGAATCGCCGCGAGCCGACAGTGCCGCGCGGCGCAACGACCGGCGTGGTAGCGACCCGCGCCGAGCTCCCGCGTACCTACACGGGCAAGCCCACCACCGAGGCCATCACCGCGGCTGACCTGATGACGCGGCTGTACATCTTTGCCGACGACAGCATGATGGGGCGCGAGGTGGGGACGAAGTACCACCTGATGGCGACGTCGTACATCGAGCGCGAGGTGCGACGGCTGGGGCTCGTGCCCGCGGGCGACAACGGGGGATACTTCCAGGACCTCCCGCTGTTCGACTACTCCACGGACAGCGCAAGCTCGATTGCCATCGGGGCGCAGCATCTCTCGCTCGGCAGCGACTACCTGGTGATGGCGAATGCCGAGCGACGCATCACGCTCGATGGCGTGCCGGTGGTGTTCGGGGGCACGAGCAACGATACGACGACATGGATGTCGCCGGAGCAGATGGCGGGAAAGATCGTGGTGTTCGCGACGCCATCGACGTCGAGCCCGATGCTCTCCAACAACTCGGCGATTCGCGCGCGGGTGGCGCGGGCATCCGTGGTGATGCTGGTGTCGCTGGACCGGATGAATGCCGGGTTCCGCGGCTTCGTGGCACGGAGCCAGCAGTTGCTGAGTGACACGACACGCACGATTGCGCCGCCGCGCGTGTTCGTGAACGAGCGGGTGGCGGCACTGCTGTTCGGTGGCGCGACTGACAAGCGCGCGGGCGCGGTGCTGAGCGGAATGTCGGGCAGCCTGCTGATGCACGAGCGTCGGGCGCCGGCGCGCAACGTCGTGGCGATTCTTCCCGGCTCCGATCCGGCGCTCAAGGGACAGTACGTGGCGATTGGCGCCCACAACGACCATGTGGGATTCAACACCACGCCGGTGGATCACGATTCGATCCGTGCGTTCAACATGGTGGCGCGGCCGCAGGGTGCGGACAGCCCGCCGACGGCGCCGACTGCGGCGCAGGTCGCGCGCATTCGTGCAATGACGGACAGCCTGCACAAGCTGCACGGCGCGCGGCCGGACTCGATCTTCAACGGCGCGGACGACGACGGCACGGGGACGGTGAGCGTGCTGGAGATTGCGGAGTCGTTCGCGAAGGCTGCGGTGCGACCGAAGCGGTCACTGCTCTTCGTCTGGCACGCCGGTGAAGAAAAGGGGTTGTGGGGCTCGGCGTTCTATACGGATCATCCCACGGTGTCGCGCGATTCGATCGTCGCGCAGCTCAACATGGACATGGTGGGGCGAGGTGGGGCGGGAGATGCGACGGGGGAGAGCAAGGCCGGGGAGCGGCTGCACGGCGGGCCGGGCTACCTCCAGCTGGTGGGCTCACGCCGGTTGAGCACGGAGCTGGGCGACCTGATGGAAGCGGTGAATACGCGTGGCAAGCATGGGTTGAACTTCGATTACGGGATGGATGCGAACGGGCATCCCCAGGTGATCTACTGCCGCAGCGACCACTACGAGTATGCGCGCTATGGCATTCCAATCGTGTTCATGACGACGGGCGGGCATTCGGACTACCACCAGGTGACGGACGAGCCGCAGTACATCGATTATGGGCACATGGCGGGGGTGGCGCGGTTTGTCCGGGATGCGGCGCTGACGGTGGCCAACCTGGATCACCGGGTGGTGGTGGATCATGCGAAGCCGGATCCGAAGGGGGCGTGCGTGCAGTGACGGGGCGCTCGCTGCCGCTCGCTGGACGGGGGACGGGTCGCTCGCTGCCGCTCGCTGGACGGGGGACGGCAAGCAACAGCCGACGAGGCGGGGGACCGGGTTGTGCAG
>JACMOE010000654.1 GCA_014378185.1 Gemmatimonadaceae bacterium
CGACTTTGACGCAGACTCCAGCGACGCAGACTTGTGGTCGCAGGTGTGTTCGGGCAACGGTCAATCATTCGGGGGCGCTCTTCGACCGGCACCGCGACCGGGTCTTCCGCTACAGCCTCAGGCTGGTCCGCTCCCCCGTCGAAGCCGAAGACGTCACCGCGATGGTCTTCCTCGAAGCCTGGCGACGACAGGCACGGGTTCGTCTCGTCAACGGCTCCATCATCGCCTGGCTGCTGGCCACAGCTACCAACGTCGCACGGAACCGACTTCGCTCCGCCGTGCGCTACCAGCGGATGCTCAACAAGATTCCCCGACCGGACCCAGCCCCCGACCACAGCACCCACGTTCTCGATGAACTCGCCTCGGCTCCAGTCCGCCGCTCCGTCCAGGATGCCTTCCACGGATTGTATCACGGCGACCAAGAGATCCTCTCGCTGTGCGTTCTCGAAGAGCTCTCGGCGCCCGATGTCGGCGAGATCCTCGGCATCGCGCCCGGCGCCGTCCGCGCACGCCTGGTGCGCGCGAAACAGCGCCTAGGCCACACCCTCGACATCGATTCCTTGACCGTTCCCTCAGGAGAGACGCAGTGAATACGAACGATGACAACCTCCCTGTTTTCGATGAAGCACGCAGCGCCTCGATGCGCGCGATGCTAGTCGACGTGGCAGAAATCGGCTCCACCCAGAATCGCCGGTTCCGTGCAGCGCAGCGCGCCTGGACCATCGTTCCGGCCGCCCTCCTGGTGGCTGGACTTTCAGCGGGCACGTTTTTTGCCACCCAACCAGTGACCGATGATTACTCAGTCGCCTGCTTTGCTCGTGCGGAGCTGGACTGGCGCGGAGCCTTCCCCGGCACCACCGCTGTGTCCCTCATCGGCACAACCGATGGCACAGATGGAGGAGCAGCCCCCATCACCAATGCCGTCGCGTTCTGTTCCGACCTGTGGGCCCAGCACGTACTCGATGCCAGCTCCCCCAACGGAACACCCCCCGGCCCCGGATACGAAGATCGCACCTTCTCCCACCCCGTCCCCAGCCCTCTAACTGAGTGCGTCATGAAAAACGGCGCGGCGGCCGTCATACCCGGCGGCCCTGACGTCTGCAGCCGAATAGGCCTCGCCTCAAAATCCGAATAGGTCTCCGCGGTAGTCCACGCAGAGCGCTGAATCCCGAGATCGTGCCCGTCTTACTCAGCGGCCAAGTTCTATCTCTTCGACACCGCGTGTCGTTCGACCCCAGTCCGACGACACGCAAAATGTGAATTGCCACTGAGCGTGGGGCAAATTGTGGGCAAATCCGGCGAATTCGGAGAAACATACCGCTGAGGCGGTTTTAGAAACCACGTCTGACCAGGAGTTGTAATGGAGCCGCCTGTCAGAATCGAACTGACGACCTTCTCATTACGAGTGAGATGCTCTACCAACTGAGCTAAGGCGGCGATACCAGAGCGCCCCATGAGGCACTCGGTGACACAGCAGCCAAGCCTAGTCGTATCTTCGAGTGATTCTGTACACCTCGGCGAAGGAGGCCTCCACGCGCTCCGAGAGTGGGCTCGTACCGTCGCCCTCGGCCCAGCACCGCCAGGCGTGACGGATGGCGGCCACGGCCACCAGAGTGAACAGCAGAGCGCGCTGGTTCAGCTCGGCCGCGTCGTGATCCGGCGCGGGGGCATCCGCTTTGAATCGTTGCTCGATGATCTGCTGCAACTGGTCTTCGAAGTCGCGCAGGGTGGCCATTCGCATGCCGAACAGGTAGGCATTCTCCTTCATGACCGTGCGGCGCAGCTGGTGAATCTCACGGTCGGCCTCTGTGCGCTGCAGGCTCTTGGAAAGCAGCACGGCCAGATCGGCCAGCACGTTGCTGTCGGGTCCGCCAGCGATAAACACTTCGATATCTTCAGCGGATGCCAGTCCCGGCGCATCCCCCATGAGGGCGGCGTCTTTGGAAGGGAAGTAGTTGAAGAACGTGCGCGGCGACACGTTGGCGACCCGACTGATGTCTTCGACGGTGACGTGATCGATGCCGCGCTCACGGGACAGAGTCAGCACGGCGTGCTGGATGGCCCGCCGGGTGGCGAGGCGCTTGCGCTCGCGCAGTCCGGGCAGTGCAGTATCGATCGACATGCCGCAATTATTTCACAGCACGCAAAAGGGCACCGGCAGTTAGCACTGGGGGTCGGAGGCGGGCACGATTCCGTCCACCAGATACGAGTCGACGGCATCGTTCACACAGGAGTTCGAC
>JACMOE010000655.1 GCA_014378185.1 Gemmatimonadaceae bacterium
ATAGCGCCGTCAAGAGTGCCACGGCGAGCTCCGGCAGCGACCAGGCGGTGGATTACGAGGTCACGATCCAGCTCGTGAACACTCCAGCCGAGACGCGTCCCGACTTTTCCGCAACGGCCAAGATCATCACGGACAGCCGGAAGAGCGCGCTGTCCATCCCCATCATCGCCCTCACGGTGCGGGAGAACGAGGCACTCACCAAGGGTGATACCTCAGTGGGCCTCGGCAAGGCCCGGCCGAAGAAGGAAGTGGGCAAGAAGGACGTGGAAGGGGTGTTCGTGGTAGGCAAGGACAACAAAGTGACCTTCCGCCCCGTAAAGGTAGGGATCGCTGGAGAGAAGCATTTCGAGGTGCTGAGCGGCCTCAAGGCGGGCGACAAGATCGCCGCTGGTACCTATCAGGCGATCCGCGAGCTCAAGGACGGCGCAATGGTTCGCGAGACGAAGGTGGACCCCAAGAAGCCGGCAGCGGCGGCAAAATCGTGAGCAACGAGACATTGGAAGCGCCGCTCGGCATGACGGCCGAGCGCCAGGCGGTGGTCGCCGCGGCGGGTGCGGCGCCGGACAAGGACTGGGTCATCGTTACGCGCGGCATCAAGCGCGAGTACGACATGGGCGGCGAAGTGGTGCGTGCGCTCCGCGGCGTGGACCTCGCCATCCAGCGCAACGAGTATGTGGCGATCATGGGGCCGTCGGGATCGGGCAAGTCCACGCTCATGAATGTCATCGGCTGTCTCGATACGCCCAATGCGGGCGAATACTGGCTCAATGGCACACAGGTATCGAAGATGTCCGACGACGAGCTTGCCCGCGTGCGCAACAAGGAAATCGGGTTCGTCTTCCAGACGTTCAACCTCCTGCCCCGCGCCACCGCGCTGCACAACGTGGAGCTGCCGCTGGTGTATGCCGGCGTCGCGGCCGACGAACGCAAGCGACGCGCGCGGGAAGCGCTGGAGCGTGTGCAGCTTGGCGAACGCATGGACCACCGCCCCAACGAGCTGTCCGGCGGACAGCGGCAACGCGTGGCGATTGCGCGGGCGCTCGTGAACAACCCGTCCATCCTGCTCGCCGACGAGCCCACCGGCAACCTCGACTCGAATACGTCGGAGGAAATCATGCGGGTGTTCGAGAGCCTGGCCGAGCAGGGCCAGACGGTGATCATGGTGACGCACGAGCCCGACATTGCGGCGCATGCGCGCCGCATCGTGGTGCTGCGTGACGGCCTCGTGTCGAGCGACGAACGCCGGTCGTCGTTCGTCGAGAAGCTCGGCATTCCGGCGCCCGTGCTTGCAAGTTTGAAGGTCTGACTGTCGGATCGAGGCTGAAGCGTGCCCTTTATCGAAGCTGTACGACTGGCCCTCCAGACCATCTGGGTGCAGAAGCTGAAGAGCTTCTTCACCCTGCTCGGCGTGATGATCGGGGTCACCTTCCTCATCGCGGTGGTTTCCATCGTGGGCGGCATGAACCGCTACATGAGCGATGAGCTCGTGGGCAAGATCATGGCGATCAATTCGTTCGAGCTGCGGCAGCGGCCGAGCATCAACATGGGGGAGAACTCCGAGGAGCACCGCCGCGAGCTGAGGCGCCGTCCTCCCATTCGGGAGGAGGATGTGCCGGCCGTGGCCGCAGTCCTTCCCGCCGACGTCCGCTGGGCTGCAGTGGGCATCGGCAGCCAGCCGGCCGAGTCGCGATATCAGATGAAGCCGAAGCCGGTTCGCGTCTTCACCGTCACGAACGACTACTTCGACATCAAGCGGATGGCGCCGGTGAAAGGGCGGCTGTTCAGCCAGCAGGAGTATACGCGCAGCAGCAATTCCATCGTCATTGGACAGGACGTCGCGACGTACTACTTCGCCGGCCTGGATCCGCTCGGGCGTGAGCTCATCGTGAAGGGACTTCCCTACAGCGTCGTCGGGGTCATGGAGGCGCAAGGCAGCGCGTTCGGTCAGTCCTTCGACCAGTTCATCATCGCACCGCACACGTCGCCCCTCAATCACGTGGTGAACATGCACGGCGTGATCAATTCGATGATCATCCAGGCGCCGAGCAGCACGGGGATGACCGCGATGATGGAGAACGTGCGCGAGGTCATGCGCGTGCGACGCCACCTGCGCCCGAACCAGAAGGACAACTTCGAGCTCCAGACGTCGGAGTCCGCGCTCGCGTTCTGGACGAAGATCAAGGGGTACCTCGTGCTGGCTGGTGTTGCACTCCCGGCGATCGGCCTGATTGTCGGGGCCATCGTGATCATGAACATCATGCTGGTGGCGGTCGCGGAGCGGACGCGCGAGATCGGGATCCGGAAGGCACTGGGTGCCAAGCGTCGGGACATCATGTCGCAATTCCTCGTGGAGAGCGCGACTCTGAGCACCGTCGGCGCCGCGCTCGGCGTCGCGACGGGATTCGCGTTCGCGAAAATCATCTCGATGGTCAGTCCGCTACCGGCCGCGGTGGAGCTGTGGTCCGTGGTGGTCGGCATCTCCATCGGTGCGGGGGTGGGCATCGTCGCCGGCGTGTATCCGGCCAGCCGAGCCTCGCGGCTCGATCCCATCGACGCACTGAGGCAGGAGTAGGATGTCAGCCATGTCGCTCATCTCGCAGCGCCTCTTCGGAATGAAGGAGGGCGTGACCATCGCGCTCGATTCGATCCGCGCGAACAAGGTACGGGCGGGTCTTACAATTCTCGGCATCGCGGTCGGCGTATTCGTCGTCGTCGTCATCTCGGCGGCCATCCACGGCATCAACGACAGCGTTGCGAAGGACTTCGAGAGCGCCGGTCCCACGACGTTCTCGCTTTCGCGATTTCCCATCACGTTCGAGAATTGCGACGGCACCGACGCGACCTGCAAGTATCGGCGGAATCCTCCACTGTCGCTCGCGGACGTCACTGCCATGGACCAGCTCCCGAGTGTGCGGACGGCTGGCGCGGCGCTTGAGACGTCGAGCAGCGTGTCGTACCGCGACAAGCGGATTTCCGCCGCGGCGGTTGTGGGCTACACGGGCAACTGGCAGCAGATCGACGGTGGTGGCGACCTGTATCCCGGACGGAACTTCACCGCAGCGGAGGCGGCGGCTGGCGATCGCGTGGTCATCGTGAACGAGGAGATGGCGAAGCAGCTTTTCGGCGAGTCCGATCCGGTCGATAAGACGATCAACATCGGCAGCGAGCCCTTTCACGTCCTCGGCCTCTACCACTACAAGGCCAGCTTCCTCGGCGGCGGCGACAGCCCCAAGGCGATCGTGCCCATCGAGGCCGCGCGCAAGCACCTGGGCGCGTCGTACGAC
>JACMOE010000656.1 GCA_014378185.1 Gemmatimonadaceae bacterium
CACCCAGTGGCGTGGCACTGGATCACGCGGACGCGGAGCTGCTGGCGATCATCGGCGCGCAGGTATCGGCCGCGATCAGCAACGCGCGGCTCTATGCCGACAGCATCCGGCAGCGACGCCAGAGCGAGGCGTTGGCGGACGTGGTTCGTGCCGTTGGCGAGTCGTTGCGCGAGGATCGGGTGATGCCGCTCATCCTCCGCCACGCCACGGCACTGCTGCGCACGGACGGCGCGACACTCGCGTTGCTCCGCGGTGATTCGCTGGAGATCACGGCCGGTGTGGGAGTCGGCCGCGCGATGGTGGGAAGCCGGATGCCCCTGGAGGGAAGCCTCGGTGGGCGCGCGGTGCGCTTGGCGTCGAGCATCATTCGCGACGACGTGCACGACGATCCCGACACCGTCCTGCCAGGCGCCGCCACGGCGCAGGTGCGCAACACGATCGTCGTGCCACTCCTCTCCGCGCAGGGCCCGGTGGGCGCGCTGTCGGTGTTCAACCGCGAGGCGCCCTTCACGGACGAGGATGCCGAGCTTCTCCAACGCCTTGCCGACCAGGTGGCGGTGGCGGTGGTGAACGCGCGGTTGTTCGCGGAGGTGGCGGAGGCCACGCGCGAGTGGGCCGTTGCGTTCGATTCGATCGGAAGCGGCATGGTGCTGCTCGACAAGCGGGGACGCATCCAGCGGACGAACGCGCGCGCACGCATGCACCTCGACGTCGAATCGGAAGACGATGTCATCGGCCAGGAATTCCACGCCGTCCTGTTCGGGGACAGCGCCCCGTGCACCCAGTGCATCTACGCCGCGGCGATCGCGGAGGGCACGGTCAAGCGGGGAGCGCACGACGACAAGGCCCGCGGCCGGGTGTTCGACATGACGGCGGCGCCGCACCCGCACGGCGGTGCGGTAGTCACCTTCGACGACGTGACCGAGCACCGATCGCTGGCCGAGCGTTATCGCCTGGTGGTCGACACGTCGCGCGACGCGATCGTGATCACCGACCGTGCGCGCCGGATCACCTTTGCCAATCCGGCCGCGCACGACCTGCTCGCGCGGGGCGAAGAGCTGATCGGCATGCCCACGGCGCAGACCGTGCCGGAAAGACAGCGCGCGGAGCTGCGCAGGCACGAGGATCGGGCTCTCGCCGGCGAGCCTCAGAATTATGAAGGGGTGGTGGTGCAGCCCGTTGGCGAGCAGGGCATCGTGGCCATCGCCACGGCCCCGCTGCGGGAGCTGGGTGAGGTGACCGGCATCGTCGCCTCCATTCGCGACGTGTCCGATGAGCGCCGCGCTCGCGACGCTGTGTCCCAGTCGGAAGCGCGCTACCGGAACCTGTTCGAATCCGCGACGGACGCCATTTACACACTCGACCTGCACGGGTCCTTCACGTCCGTCAACCAGGCAACGTGCGCGCTCACCGGCTGGTCGCACGAGGCGCTGCTGGGCCGGAGTTCGCGCGTGCTGCTCGGCGGCGATGACGGGGAGATACTGATGACGAACTTTCACCGGGCCCTCGCGGGTGTCGCCGTCCGATTCGAGTGCAGCATCCGCCGCGCGGACGCCGAGCAGCGCACGATCTCGGTGACGAACACGCCCATTCGTCGCGGCGAGGCGATCATCGGCGTCCTCGGCGTGGCGCGCGATGTCACGGAGGCGCGCACGCGCGCGATTGCCCTCCAGCGTTCGGAGGCGCGCTACACTCGGCTCGTCGAGTCGGCACCGGACGCCATTTTCACCGTAGACGAACAGGGTCGGTTGACGGCGGTCAACCGCTCACTGGAGGATGCGGTAGGCCGGCAGCGTGAGGCCCTCGTGGGCCGACATTTCGCGGAACTGATCGATCCGCAGGACCTCCCGGCGGCCGAACGATTGCTCAGTGAGACCTTTGCGGGAGAGCGATCGCGTGGCGCGATCCGCTTTCGGGGCGTGGATGGGGACCTTCGGCATGGATCCCTGATCACGTCGCCCGTGCTGGAGGAAGCCCGCATCGCCGGCGTGCTTGGCATCCTGCGCGACGTGACGGACGAGAAGCGGCTGGCGGAGCAGCTGATGCAGCAGGAGAAGCTGGTGGCGGTGGGGCAGCTCGTGAGCGGCGTCGCGCACGAACTGAACAATCCCCTCGCCGGCGTGTTGGCGTTCGCGCAGCTGCTGCTGGCCGCTCCCGTTCCGCTCGACGACGAGCCGCGCCAAGCGGTGGAGACGATCCAGCGGGAGGCTCGACGTGCGGCGAAAATCGTGTCGAACCTGCTCACCTTCGCGCGGCAGCAGCCGGCGGAGCACGCCAATGCCCAGCTGAACGACATCGTGACGGATACGCTGGAGCTCCGCCGCTATGCCCTGCGCACGGCGGACGTGACCGTCACGCTGGCGCTCGACCCAAGGCTGCCGCAGACCTGGGCCGATCCCTCGCAACTCCAGCAGGTCGTGCTGAACCTGCTGGTCAATGCGGAACAGGCGCTGGCTGATGTCGAGGGTGATCGCCGGATCGGCATCCGGACGTCACTCGAGAGGGACGGCACGCAGATCCTGCTGGCGGTGACCGATAACGGACCGGGCATCGCCCGCGAGCAACTCGACCGGATCTTCAATCCGTTCTTTACCACGAAGCCTGTTGGGCAAGGCACCGGACTCGGGCTCTCCATCTCGGACGGCATCATTCGCGAGCACGGGGGACGGATCCGTGTCGAATCCGCCCCGGGAGCTGGCGCGACCTTCGTGGTGGAGCTGCCCCACGTGCCGATTACCGCCCCGCCCCCCGTGCCGAGCCCCGTGGCGAGCCAGCCGGTGCGCGGTCGCCACGTGCTCGTCGTGGACGACGAGGCGGCAATGCGCTCCGCCCTCACCGTGTTCCTCCGGTCGCTGGGCCATGACGTGGACACCGCGGCGGATGCCGCCGCCGTCCGGGCGCTTCTGGCGACAAGCGAGTATGATGTGGTACTGCTGGATTTTCGCATGCCGGGCCTCGATGGGGAGGCGCTCTACCGCGAGCTGTGTCAGGACGACCCGTTCCACGCATGCCGAGTGGTGTTCGTGACAGGGGACCTGCAGAGTGAAGCGGCGCGTCGCTTTTTCGCCGAGGCGGGCCGGCCGGTCATCGCCAAACCATTCGAACTGGACGACCTCGCTGCCGTGCTATCCAGCATGACGACCTGATGGCGAAGATCCTCATCGTCGACGACGAACCCGATATCCGCTCGGTGATCGGGCGCTACTTCGCGCGCTCCGGACATGACGTCCTGCGGGCGGGCACCGGCGAGGAAGCGGTCCTGCTGGTGCAGGCGGAGCGTCCCGCCGTCGTGCTGCTCGACCTCTTCCTGCCGGATATCTCCGGCTTCGAGGTGCTCGAGCGCACGAGGGAAGAGCGTCCAGTCATCATCATGATCACGGGCCATGGGGACATTGCGGCCGCGGTGCACGCCATGCAGGCAGGCGCCGAGGGATTCCTCACGAAGCCCGTGGAACTCGCGCATCTTGGCGCCGTGGTGGACCGCGCGCTCGAGAAGGCGCAGCTCCGGGAGCTGAGCCGTGCCGCCCTCGCGCGCACTGCGCGCACTGGCGCGGAAATGCTGCTGGGCTCATCCCCGCCCATGCGCGAGCTCACGGAGCAGATCGAGCTGCTCGCCCGCAGCGAACGCACGGTGGCCCTGCTGGTGGGCGAGCAGGGCGTGGGCAAGGCACGCGTGGCACGAGCGATCCATGCGCTGAGTGCGCGCGCGGGCCGGCCCTTTCACGAGCTGGTGTGCGGGTTGCGGCCGGTCGAGCTGCTCGACACGGAGTTGTTCGGCATCGAGACAGGGCAGGGCGGTCCGCTGCCGGGGTTGTTCGAGGCCGCGGAGGGTGGAACGCTCTTCCTGGAGGAGATCTCCGACCTTCCCGCCAATCTTCAGCCGACGCTGCTGCGCGCGCTGGAGATGCGGCGCGTTCGTCGCACGGGTGGCACACGCGAGATGCCGGTGGATGTCCGCCTCATCGCGGCCACCGTGCGGGATCTCGCCACCGAGGTCACGGAGCAGCGCTTTCGCGAGGACCTCTATTACCGCCTTGGTGTCATGCCGCTGCACCTCCCGCCACTCCGCGCCCGGGCGCCAGAGGACCTGCGCGAGACCGTTGCGGCGCTCGTGGCCGAACTGCGGCACGGACTGCCGGAGGCGCCATCCGAACTCACCGAGGAAGCGCTCGACGTCATCGGACACTACCCGTGGCCCGGCAACGTCCGCGAGCTGCGCAACGTGCTGGAGCGCGCGCTGATTCTTTCCCGCGGCGCGAGCGTGGTGGACGTGACCAGGCTGCCGGCCGAGGTGCCCGGCATCGAGAGCGATGCCGCCCTGCCGCACGTCGCCCGCTCGCTCGAGGAGATGGAGCGCGGACATATCGAGCGCACCCTGCGGGCGCACAACCAGAACCGCACACGGGCCGCCCGAGAACTCGGCATCTCCCGCGCGACGCTCATCAAGAAAATCCGGGAGTATGGACTCGGCGAACGGTCGAGCACCGGCTCCTCTGGCGGAGAGGAGAACCGATGACCGATCTGGCGGAAGGGGATTCCATGCGATGTCGCGCATGCGGCAACGATGAGCGCGCCTCCGAGGGCTACCCGTGCATGAACTGCGGCACCTTCATCTGCGTGATCTGCAACCTTCGCGGCGTGATCCGATGCCGCGCGTGCACCGCCGCCGAGACGCCACCGCAGAAATGAGTGGGCGATTGTCGCCGGTAAGCGCCTCGTGACCTCGTTCGCTGCCTGCGGACTCGCCATTGGCCATGCCACCGACGTCGATGGTGCCACCGGGTGTACCGTGCTGCGCGGCGCGAGCGGCCCGTTCCGCTGCGGAGTCCACGTGGTGGGCAGGGCAACGGGAACGCGGGAACTCGCGCTGCTCGATCCGGGGCACCTCGTTGATCGCGTTGACGCCATCCTGCTGGCGGGCGGATCGGCCTACGGACTGGATGCGGCGGCTGGCGTGATGCGCTGGATGGAGGAACGCGGCCGGGGATTTCCAGTCGGACCCGGTGTCGTACCCATCGTGCCCGCCGCCGTCATCTTCGACCTGGCGCCACTGGGCCGCTTCAACGCGCGACCCACGCCCGCCATGGCCTACGAAGCGTGTGACCGCGCAACCGAGGGGCAGGTACCAGAGGGATCCGTGGGCGCCGGCACCGGCGCCACCGTGGGAAAGATTGCCGGCCCGGCCTCGGCCATGAAGGGCGGTGTGGGCGTTGGTGCAGTGACGGCTGGAGCCGTGGAGGTTCGTGCGCTGTCGGTGGTCAACGCACTCGGCGACGTATGCGATGAAGCAGGCCACATCGTGGCCGGTGCGCGCGATGCCGGCGGCCGATGGCTCGATTCGCGCGCGTGGATTGCGCGCGGAGACGACGGGGCACGGCGATTCGATGCGCTGGCTGGCCGCAACACGACGCTTTGCGTGGTGAGCACGAACGCCGCATTGACGCGCGTCAGCGTGGCGGCACTGGCCCGCGCCGCCAGTGCCGCGCTCTACCGGCGCATCACGCCCGTGGGCACGGTCTTCGATGGCGACATCGTGTTCGCCACGGCGCCCACCAGTCACGGCGTCGAGGCATCGCCCGCCCAGGTTGAAGCGATGGCCGTGCTCGCGCTGGAAGAGGCCATCGAACGCTCCGTCGGCACGGTGGCGCCCGGCGACATCGCGCGCCGATGACCGAGGAGTCTCCGCGCGTCGTGGTGCGCTCGCCCATCGCCACGCTGTTCGCCGAACCGCGCGTTGCCAGCGCACCCATCTCGCAGCTGCTTGCCGGTCGCGTTGCTGAAGTGCTCGAGGAGCGCGACGACTGGATTCGCATCCGCGGGTCCGACGCATACGAAGGGTGGATTCACCGCGGGTACGTCGAGCGGGCATCGGACAACGCGGTGGCCCTGCATGAAGGAGCACGGCTGTCGCTCGGCTGCGTGACGATTGCGTCCTCCGGCGCTCGGCGGCAGATGCCCCTGGGTACGCTGCTGACCGCGGACGAGCAGGTCACGGCGGGCACCGTGATCCCGGCGTCCGAGCAGGCGGTGCACTTTCCGACGAACGCGGAGTCGATCATTCGCACTGCGCTCTCCTACTTTGAAGGAACGAGCTACGTGTGGGGCGGGGTCACGCCATGGGGCTGCGACTGCTCCGGCCTGGTGCAGAGTGTCTTCTGGCTGCACGGCGTGCAGCTCAGGCGCGACGCGTGGCAGCAGGCGGTGCAGGGCATGGACGGAGATCCCGAACTGCTCGATGCCTGGGCAGGTGACCTGCTCTTCTTCTCGGACCGCGTGGACCGCTACATCACCCACGTCGCCATTGCGATGGGGAGCCAACGCCTGGTGCACCTCGCCCTCGGACGGGGAGGGTTTGCCGTGGAGAACCTGGGGAATGCCGACGATCCCTACGTCCGGAAACTGGGAGAGCGTTTCGTGACCGCGCGCCGCGTACTCGATCCGGCGCAGTCCGAAACCTGAGCGTGCCGTGGCGCATCGGTTGCGATACGCCGGCTCCTCAGCTCATCAACACTGGTGTGCGCGAGACCGGCGCGGCTGCCGATGGCCGCACCTGCACGGGCACCTCGGCATGGGTGGTTCCGTCGAGACCCACGCGCATGACGTACCGCCCCGCGACGTCGAGCGGCAGGTCGAGTTGCGCGATGAGCGGAAAGTCCATTTCCAATACCCCGCCAGGCGGCGAAACGACGCCGAGCTCCCCGTCGCTGCTCCAGAGTTCGGAGCCGTTCGGGCTGATCCACTGCAGCGTGACGCGATGGGTGCCGGCGTCGGACGGTGCGCCCTTGAGGTGCACGACGAGCGTGGCGCGAGGATGCATCGATGGCAGCGTGTTCACCTGGAGCGCATCGAAGACACCAAGGATGTTGAGCTTTCCTTCCTGTGACACGTTCGCCGCATCGGCGAACAGGGCAAAAGTCATGTGCATCGTGAATAGTAGAAGTCGGCACCGCGGTTTGAAACACCCGGCCGGACGTCTAGCTTTCGCGCATGGCTTCTTCCGTGCTTGAGACCACGTCCTCGGAGCGGGCGCCGGGCGTCCCGTCCGGTCTGTCCGTCACCGATCTCCTGCTGGTGTGCATGGCCTTCATCTGGGGCCTCAACTTCATCGTGGTGAAGTTCGCCACGGGCGTGTTCGCGCCGCTCGCGTTCACGAGTGTGCGCATCTTCGTGGCCGTGGTGGTGCTGTGGGCCATTTTTCTCGGGCGTCGGCTCGCGATGCCCAGCCAGCGCGACATCGTCACCATGCTGGCGCTGGGCATGCTGGGCAACGGCTTGTACCAGATACTCTGGGTGGAAGGAATGGCGCGCACGCGGGCCAGTGACGCCGCGCTCCTCGTTGCGGCGTCGCCTGCATTCATCGAGATCATCGGCTGGGTGCGGGGACATGAGCGGGCGGGCGCGCGAGGCATCGGAGGCATCGCGCTGTCACTGGCGGGCATCGGGCTCGTGGTTGCCGGCGCTGCCAACGGTGCAAAGGGGCAATCGACGTTCCTGGGTAACGCCTTCATCATGTCGTCGGTGGTCTGCTGGTCATTCTATTCCGTGCTCCTCAAGCCCCTCACCGAGCGTGTGGACGGACTCACGCTGTCAGCCGTGACGATGACCGGCGGGCTGGTTGCGCTGCTCCTGGCCTCAGGTCCGTCGCTGCTGGCCACGCGCTGGGCTGCCGTGCCGACCATCGGCTGGGCAGCTGTGGGCTACAGCAGCGTGTTTGCGCTCGTCATCGCCTATCTCTTCTGGTATCGGGGCATCAGCGTACTCGGACCCACTCGTGCATCCATGTACTCCAATCTCCAGCCGCTCGTCGCCATGATCGCGGCATGGGCGCTGCTGGGCGAGACGCCACGAGCGCTGCAGGTCATGGGCGCGCTGTGCATCATCGGGGGCCTGCTGCTCACGCGCCTCCCGGTGGACCAGGCGCTGGTGGCGCACGAATGAAAGTCGTCCTCTTCGACATCGACGGCACACTCCTCTGGACCGACGGCGCCGGTCGTCAGGCCGTGCATCAGGCTATGGAAGACGTGTTCGGCACGGCGCCCGCACCCGGCCTGGAGTTTGACGGAAAGACGGATCCGCAGATCGTGCGCGAGCTGATGCGTCATGCTGGAGTGGCAGACGACACGATCGACGCGCGACTGCCCGAGGCACTCGACCGTTACGTCGCCCTGCTGCACGAGGAGCTCGCGCGCGCCGATCATGGCGACAAGACATTTCCGGGTATTGCGCCGCTGCTGGATACGCTCGAGGGGCGAAACGACGTGCTGCTCGGGTTGCTCACCGGCAACGTGCATCGAGGCGCGCTGGCAAAGCTTGCTGCCGTCGGGCTGGTGCACGACCGCTTTCGCGTCGGCGCGTTCGGCTCCGATCACGCGTCCCGCTCGGCCCTGCCCGCCATTGCGCGCACGCGCGCTGAGGAGCTGCTCGGTTATGCCGTGAGTGGCGGAGACGTGGTGATCATCGGCGACACGCCGTCGGACATGAGCTGCGGACGCGGAATCGGCGCACGGGCCATCGGCGTCGCGACCGGACGATATTCGGTCCAGGATCTTCGGGCGTGCGGACCGGCCGCCGTGTTCCAGGATCTCTCGGACACCGTGGCCGTTGTGCACGCCATTATCAAGGAATAGACGATGCTCGAGGTGGAGCTCAAGAGTGTGGTGGATGACCTTGCCCGACGTCGTGCCGCCATCGAATCGGCAGGTGCCACGCTGGTGTTCGACGGTCGACTCGAGGATCGGCGCTACGACAGTCCCGATCGTGCCCTCACCGCGCGCGACCACGTGTTGCGCGTGCGCGTCTACCGCGATGCGGCTGGTACGCGGGCGCAGCTGGACTTCAAGGGCCCCACCCAGCGCGACGACGGATACAAGGTGCGCGAAGAACTCGAGTCGCACGTGTCGGACGCCGATGCACTCGTTGCCATCCTCGATCGCCTGGGCTACGTGGTGACCATCGCGATCGACCGCGACATCGTGCAGTACGAACTCGGTGGCGCGATGATTCGCTTCGAGCGGTATCCGCGCATGGACGACCTCGTGGAAGTGGAGGGCGCTCGCGATGCCATCGAGCAGGCGATCGCGGCGCTCGGCATGCCGCGCGCGGGATTCCTCACGGACCGCCTGCCGGATTTCACCCGCCGGTTCGAGGAGCGCACTGGGGCGCGCGCCGCAGTTTCCCGCGCCGCGCTGGCCGGCGACGAACGGTACGACATGTCGAATGCCTGACGGTCGCGAACTGCCTGAGCTTGCCCGATCGCTTCGGTCGCTCGGTGCCCCTGGCGATGGTCCCGCCGACGCGGCGCAGGGCGCGATCTTCGTTCCCCTGCTCGAGGCGCGCGCGCGCGCGGCCGGCGCGTCCGTGCAGGAAATGCTCGCGGCGTTGCGCGGCGATGCGCTCTCCGCGCGCATCGAGGCATTCGCGGTGGACGCCGCGGTGCACGGCATCGACCAGCCAGCGCTGGCCCGGGCGCTCACGGCGCAGGCAGGGGAGTTGATGGAGCCCCTGCGGGCAGCCCTGCTGGAGCTGGACGTCCTGGTATCGAACGCAAGGGAGGGCGCGCCTGGCTGGAATGCCTGGGTGGCACAGCTCCGGCGCGTCTTTGTAGCCGCGGATGTTGCATGCCGCGACCTGGCTCGCCTGCTGGCGATGCGCACCACGAGTGCCGCTACGCCGCGCTGGTTCGAACGTTCCCCACGATGATTGTCGGCATCGGCATCGACATGGTGGAGGTCGAGCGAATGCGCACACTGCTCGAACGAAAGGGTGACCGCGCCCTCGCTCGACTGTTCACCATCGGCGAGATCACCTATTCCCGTACGCACCCCGAGCCCGAGCGCCAGCTGGCAGCTCGCGTTGCGGCGAAGGAAGCTGCCTACAAGGCGCTGTCTGGCAACGATCTCGCGAAGGCCATCGGATGGCGCGAGCTGGAAGTGGTGTCGTGGCGCGGCCATGCCCCTGGCCTCGTGCTGCATGGCCGCGCGCAGACGCGCGCGAACGAGTTGGGCGTGCACCGCGTTCACCTCTCCATCACGCACACTGAGCACATGGCCGCGGCGTACGTGGTGGCGGAATCGCTGGGGTAGACCCGACGTTCCGAATGGCCCGCACCTAGCCCGTTCCGTGCAATCCCGATATATTCTCTCGGCAATGAGAATCACGACCATTCTCAACCGTTTTGCGCTGTTTGCGGCCCTCGGTGCCGCCCAGACCGCCGCCGCGCAGGAGCATCCTGCGCGGCGGGTTGCGAGCATTGTGAGTGTCGCGGTCGAGGAGTACGCCAAGGCGGTTGACGCGCAGGGCCGGCTCATCAGCGCGCAGGAGTTTCAGGAGGCCAACGACTTCCTGGCCGACGCGCGGAAGGCCGCTGAACGCTTGTCCGGCGACAACGCATCCGCGGCCCGGGCGCTCCTGGATTCCGTGGCAGAGGCGGTGCGTGCCAAGCGCCCACCGGCAACACTGGATTCGCTGGAGCAGCGGTTTGCGGCGATCCTGGGCAGCGAGGCCAAGCTCGAACTGCCCAGCCAACCGCTCGACATCGCCGACGGACGGGCCGTCTATCAGCGGTCGTGTGCGCAGTGTCACGGCGCCTCCGGCCTTGGGGACGGGCCAGCGGGAAGAGTGCTCACTCCTCATCCGCCCGCAATCGGCAGCGCGGTCCTGATGAAGGGGGTGTCCCCCGCCCTGATGTATCGCGTGATGTCGGTTGGCATTTCCGGTACGCCGATGATGGGATTCGGCAACGTGCTGACCTCTACGCAGCGCTGGAACGTCGTGGCGTACGTCAACAGCATGCGGGCGACACGCGCACAGCAACTCGAGGGAGAGGGGTTGTTCACCCAGCGGTGTGCGTCGTGTCATGGCGTCGTGGGCGCGAGCGATGGTGCGCTGGCGCGCTCGCTTACCAAGCTGCCCCCGGAAATCGGGACAGTCGCATGGCAGGTGGAGCGCACCGACGAGCAGATCGCCGCCGTGGTGGTTGGCGGCATCGCGGGTTCCGCGATGCCGCCGGCGCGCGGCCTGTCCGGTGCGCGGGTTACGAGCGGGGTGGGTTATATTCGCTCGCTGCCCATGAAGGAGCGCAATGCGGCGGCCGTCGCCGCGGGCGCGGACAGCACGAGCGCCAGTTCGGCTGCGCGCAATGTGCTTGCGCAACTGGAGCAGTCCCTCACCGCGGCGCGTACCGGTCGTCCCGGCGACGCAGGGGACAAGGCCTTCGACGCC
>JACMOE010000657.1 GCA_014378185.1 Gemmatimonadaceae bacterium
ATTGCGAGGGCGGTCGTCGGCACCACCGCGCTCGTGATGTCCGGCGCCGCCATCGGCATGTTCGTCTCCTGACCGCGCGCGGGCACAAAGGAGTGACGACATGACGTCGAGAGTCCTGCTACTTGCCTTGATGCTGACCGGTGCAGCGGCGCCACAACCTGACGCTCCCGTGAAGGAGTCCGCCGGACGACCGGTGATCCTGATCGTCCACGGCCGCGGTTTCCTCTCGCGCGACTCGGCGGCGTTTCGTCGCAAGGCGCTGCATGCGCTGCGCGAGGGCGCCTTCCGCGCCTCGGGCGACTCGCTGCTTGACGATGACGACGTTCGTCTCGTGTGGTACGCGGACCTCATGGCTGCTCGGCGCGGCGCGCGAAGTGTCATGCTGTGCGACGGGCCGGCCGACACCGCGGACGTTGGCCTGTCGCCGGGTTTCCTCCTTCGGTCACTCGCGCTGGTCGCGAGCGAGCTGGTGGACGCCGGGGCCACGGATTCCGTTGCCGACGACGCGCGCGACCTCGCTGGCGACCTTCGCTTCGTGGGCGACCCGTCCATGCGGTGCGACGCGGAAGGTCGTGTGGCCAACGCGCTGTCGCGTGCGCACCGCGAAGGCCGGCCTGTCATCCTCGTGGCGCACAGTCTCGGCGCATTCGTCACGTGGGGCTACCTTCGGCACCCCAGCTTCCTCGACGAGCGCGACGTCGTCGAGATCCAGCGGCTGGTCACGGTGGGATCGCTGGTCGGCAACGCGGAACTGCGCGAGTTGTTGTTCAGCGACACGGCGGCGGTGTCACTGCCGCGCGGTGTTCGGTCATGGATCAACGCCGTGAACGCGGACGATCCCTTCGCGTGGCGACTCACTGCAACTGATGCGACATCGGGGCAAGCGCGTGCGCTTCGTGGCATCGACGACGTGGTGACCGGGAGCGCGGACGAACCGGCGCACGACCTGCGCGGATACCTGCGCGATGCGGGCACCGCGAGAGCCATCGTCGGCGCGTGGTGCGATGCCGCGGACGCGCGGCGCCGATTTGCCGGTTGCCTGGCCCTGGCACGGCGGTAGCTCGATCGGCGGCGGACCGCGCCACGTGTCCTCACGGCGGCGAACATCTGTAGTAGAAAGCGGACATTGCGCCCGTTGACGTCGGCCTTGCTGTATCGCTAAGACATTGTCAACCAACGGCTTGAGTTCGCCACAGCACGTGGCGCCGAAGCTGCCTTGCATCGGGCATGACCTCGCGTGGGCTGCTTCATCCCGGCGGCATCGTTGCCTGCTCCGTTCTCCTCCTGTCGGGGTGTGCGCAGGGGACATTCGGCGTCTCGCCGTCAACGGTGCTCTCGACGGTCATCATGGCGGGCGAGGCGATCGGCGCGCGGGCCACGTCGTCCGATTCCCGCACCACGTCATCGTCGCGCAGTGGCACTGCGCGCTATCCCAGATCACCCGCCCCGTCGGCCACGGTGTCCCGCGTCCTCGGCACGGCCGACGAATACGTGGGCGTGCGGTACAAGTGGGGAGGCACCACGCCGGAAGGGGGCTTCGATTGCTCCGGCTTCACGAGGTACGTCTTTGCGAGGCACGGCATCCAGCTGCCGCGCACCTCGCGCGAACAGTCACGCGCGGGGCAGGCGGTACCCGTGGATGCCAGCGCGCTGCTCCCTGGTGACATCCTGCTGTTCGCCGAGCCGGGTGAATCGATCTCGCACGTGGCCATCTACGTCGGCAGCGGGGAGATCATCCACGCATCGTCCAGCAATGGCGCGGTGAATTACCTGGACCTCGGCACGAACCGAGGTGCGTGGTTCGTGCAGAACATGGTGGCCGCGCGGCGGCTTACGTCCAACGGGCGGAGTCTCGTGCAGGGGTTGCGATATCTCACCATTCCTGGCCTTCCTCTCGACCCACCGGATCGGGCGCCAGCGCCGCGGTAGTTCCTCCGGCGCGCGTGAGGTTATCGGGGCAGGGAAAATGCATGCCAGACAGCTGGGCGGGAGCAGCTTGTACCCGCCAGCGCCACTCCGTATGGTTCCGGCGATGCAACCCGTGAGACAGGATTTGATGCCGCCAGCACTTCGTCCACAGGGTGAAGCGGAGAGGCAGAAGGAACTCCGGGCCTATCGTGTCCTGGATACGGCTCCCGACCCAGCCTTCGATGGCATCGTGAGGTTAGCGGCTTACGTCTGCCGCACACCGATGGCGGGGATCGCCTTGGTTGATGATGAGCGCCAATGGTTCAAGGCCCGTTTCGGCGTCCTGCCGCAGGAGATGGCACGTGACGTGGCGTTCTGCGCTCACACGATACTGCGTGATGACGTGCTTGTGGTGCCGGATGCCGCGCAGGATGCGCGCTTCACGGACAACCCGTTCGTCACGGGCGAGCCACATGTTCGGTTCTATACAGGCGTGCCGCTTACGACGCCGGGCGGCCATGCAATTGGAAGCCTTGCGGTTTTCGACCACGAACCACGGAACTTGAGCGACGAGCAACTCGATGCGCTGCGCGTGTTGGGCCGACAGGTGATGGCTCAACTCGAGCTGCGGAAACGAGCCCACGACGAAGTTGGGCAGCGTGACGAGGTGGCATCCGGGCTTGCCGAAGAGCTGCGCGCGAGTGAAGAGCGATACCGTAATCTTGTCGAGACCTCCGATGCACTGATCTGGACGCTTGATCTGGAGGGGCGCCTGACGTTCGTCAATCAGGCATCGCATCAGTTATGCGGACTCGCACCGGAGGAAATGGTAGGCCGCCTATTCACCGATTTTGTGCCGCCCGACCGGCGCGAGCAGGATCGCGCGAGCTTCCTTGAGGCGATGCGCACGGGAAAGGCTACGATGGACTACACGACGTCCATGTATCACGCGGACGGGCGGTTGCTGATCGTGCGCGTCAATTCTCGCCGGGTTCGCGATGCCGGGGGCC
>JACMOE010000658.1 GCA_014378185.1 Gemmatimonadaceae bacterium
GAGGGATGTGCCCAGCCGCGCGATCCAACCGACGGCCGGGGGGCCGGAGTCCCGGCCGGGCGAAAAAAAGGGGGCCGGGCTGTGCAGGCGCGGCCGCCGGAATCCGGAAAACCAGTGTATCAGTGCGGCATGCGAAGAATCGGGGCCGTCGCCCCGGCCGACGCAGCCGCCAGCGTCGCCATCGCCACGATCGCGCTCGACGGCGTGACCACGAACTCGCGCCGCCACCACGGGGTGATCACCTGTGGCGCATGCAGCGGAATCGCATTCATGATCTGCGCATTCAGGTGCGCCGGCGTGCGCATGCGCCGACGGCGGGCGAGGTCGTCGTCCATCCGCTTCCAGAAATCGACGTCCTTCGACCACTCACCACGGCGCGCATCACGCTCAGGTGTACTGCCATCCAGCCACGCGTGCACCGCTTGCGGAATCGTCGTGCTCGGTGGACCGAGCGGCACCTCGCGATCGGAGAGCGCACGCTCGGGCTTGCTCGAGCGGTCGCGCTTCCGGCTTTCGCCGAGGGCGTCAGAGTGGAGGTCGTCGAACATGTTAGGCGTATTTTTCCTCGAGTAGGGCTTGCAGCGCTTCACGCGCACGGTGAACGCGCATCTTCAACGCACCAACAGTGGTGCCCAGCAGGTCGGCCATCTCCTCGTACGAGCGTCCCTCCACGTGCTTCATCACGAACGCCTCGCGCAACGACGGCGGCAGCGACGACAGCGCAACGTCCAGGTCCGAGCGCAACTCCGTGCGATCCAGCTCTTCCTCGGGCGTCGCATACCCCGACGGCTGATCGTCCTCATCGTAGCTGAGATGCGACCGGCGAATGTTCTTCAGCCAGTCCTTGCACCCATTCGCCACGATCCGGAATACCCACGCATCGAACCGGCCTCGTACTTCCGCGAGATGCTGATAGGCCTTGATGAACGAAAGTTGCAGAATGTCTTCCGCAACGTCCGGGCTCCCCGTCATGCACAGCGCGTGACGATACAGTGGATCACTGTAGCGCGTGATCAACACGGTAAACTCATCGCGGTCTCCCGCGAGCACGCGATGGATGATGCGCTGATCAGAGTCGTCCTGATCAACGAGCGGTTCCGGCTCCGTCGTCCTCACGACGATAGAGTAACGCAGAAGTCGCGCGCGGGACAGGGTAGCAGTCCCATCATTTGTCGCATATCGGGTCGCCACGTACTCAGGACGAACCGGCGACCGGGGCCGTAACAGGACGCATTCAGCGGCCGGAACAACGGTCTCATGGCGCCTCGAAGGCACGCCACCCCAATTCCCGCACCAGCGCCGTGTGCTCCCCAAGTCGCGGAGGAACTCGACGGACAGTCCCCGGCACGCTCGGCGGCATCCCCGTGGCGGCAGACGCATCGACCGTATCCAGCACTTCGGGCACCGAGCGCACCACCCCGTTGGGCACCTGCACCGCGTCCAACCGGTCACGCCAGTGCGCCGCGGTCCGCAGGCCCAACACGACCGCCATGGCGCTCACGATTCGATCCCGATGCGCAACTCGACCCGCATTGGTTCGGAGCGCCTCGTCCCCAGCCAACTCAGTCAGGCCGAGCGCATTAGCGCATGCCAGCCACTGCGCATCGGTTCCCGCCGCAATCACGATCGAACGATCGAGCGCCTCAAACAGCTGGTACGGAACCAGGTTCGCGTGCGCATTGCCCCACCGACGTGGCGCCGCGCCCGAAACCATCACGTTCTGCGCCACGTTCACCAAAGCGGCCTCGGCGCTTCCCGCGAGGGTGATGGTCACCGCGGCACCCACCCCGGTGCGCTCGCGCTGAACCAACGCTCCAAGAATCGCGATGGCGGCATCCTTCCCCGCCAGCACGTCGGCAAGCGCAACTCCGTGCTTCATCGCGGCGCCATCCGGAGATCCGGTGACCGACATCCAACCACTCTCCGCCTGCACGACGAAATCGTAGCCCGGACGACTTGGTGTGCTCGCGAAACCGGCAATGGTGCACCAGATGAGGCGCGGGAACCGCGCCCGGAGCGACGCGGCATCAAGACCCCGCCGCAGGAGCACTCCCGGCCGGAAGTTCTCGACAACGACGTCGGCGTCGGACGCCAGTGATGACAACAGTGCCTGGTCTGTGGGGACATTCAGGTCGAGAACGATGCCCAGCTTGTTTCGGTTGACACTCAAATAGTAGGCGCTTTCTCCCCGCTCATTGAAGGGCGGCCCCCACCCACGCGTCTCATCGCCCTCGATTGGACGCTCCACCTTCAGCACCTCTGCTCCCATATCCCCCAGCATCATCGTGCACAGGGGACCCGCGAGCACTCGACTCAAATCAAGAACTTTTACGTTTTTGAGCATATGGTGGTTTTATGATGTCGCGATAGATTGTGGTAAAATGGTGCTAAATCACTCGTTTCGCAGATAAATAGTTGACAATTCGACCATCGATCGCTCGCGCAGCGTGTCATTAAACCTTGCGTAGCTGTCGAAAAATCATATACTTGCCGCCAGAATCCCGGTCCGCCGTGCAGTGCGGCGAAGTTAGCGCGCCGCTGCGCGGCCTTCAACGAAACCGGGAGTGCCTCCCCTGAGCGCGGAATCGGTCGGTCACATGACGGATACGGAGATGGATGAGGAAAAGGCGCCTGCGCCGCCCACTGCCCCGCGTCGGGGACCCGGCCACCGGGGCGCGGACATGCGCGACACCGTGGCAGAGATGGCGGAGCGCGCCCAGATGATCAGCCAGGAGGCCGGCAGCAAGGTCTCGCTGGCCATGAAGGACGTGATCAGCGCCGCCGCCGGTCTGGCCGGCTTCGCCATTGAAAGTGCCCGCGACCTCGTGCAGTACATGGTACGGCGCGGTCAGATGACCCAGGAAGAGGCGGACAAGCTCATTCGCGAGGCCGAGGACGCACACGGCAAGAAGCCCGCAAGCGAGAAGGGTCGGCCGACGGCAACCAAGATCGCCGCGGACAAGGCGGCCGTTGACAAGGCCGCACGCGATGCCGCCAATGCCGCGGCCATGCTCCTCGCTCCGCCGCAGCGACCCGGTGCATTCTCCCTCCGCCCCGCCACGCCCAAACCGGTCGCAAAGGCCCCCGAACCCGCCCCCATGGCGGCGCCGGCGCACAAGCCAGCCTCGGTCGCGACGCCAGCATCCAAGGCTCACCCCGCGAAGGCCGCTCCGGCCAAGGCCAGCGCCAAGAAAGCTGCTCCCGCAAAACCGGCGCAGCGTACGGCAGCCAAGCATCCAGCCAAGCCAGCTGCGAAGCCCACAAAGGGGTCCGCCTCCAAGCCCACTGCCAAGTCCGGCAAATCCGCCAAGTCCGGTGCAAAGACGCCCGCCAAGCCGAAGCCAGCCGGCAAGAGCGCCAAGGCTCCAGCCAAGAAGAAGCGCTAGCACCGTGCGGCGCCCAGCCGCACGGTGAGAAACGCCATCGTCGCTCGCGCACCCACTCGGATCGACTTTGGCGGCGGATGGACCGATGTCCCCCGTATCCCGCGCGCGAAGGCGGCGCGGTCTGCAATCTCGCCATCGCGCGCTATGCCACCGCGACGGTCACGGTCGCGCCTGCTCTCTCCCACCCCAGCCCATCGCTCACCGGAAGCGATCGACTCGTGCGCGCCGCATTGCGCCGCTCGCCCGTCCACGGTGTGCACGCTACCGTCTCGAATGACTTTCCCGTTGGCGCCGGCCTGGGTGGTTCGTCGGCGGCCGGCGTCGCCCTCGCAGGCGCATTGGCGGAACTCGCGAACGTGCCGCTCACCCGCCACGCCCTCGCATCGCTGAGCCGAGCCACCGAGGTGGACGAGTTGCAGGTGCCGGGAGGGTATCAGGACCACTTCGCCGCCGCCTACGGCGGCGCCTTGTACCTCCAGCTCGCCGACGACACGATCGACGTGGAACAGATCGCACTCTCCGACGACACGACCGCTGCACTCGCTCGGCGATGCATACTCGTCTACACTGGAGAATCACGCATCTCGGGCCACACCATCACCTCGGTGCGCAACGGCTTTCTCGCCGGTGAGCGCCGCATGGTCCATGCACTCGCGCGCATGCGCTCGCTCGCGTCCGACATGGCCGCGGCGCTCCGCAGTGGTGATGTCGCCACGCTCGGCCACCTGGTGGGCGAGCATTGGGTCCATCAACGGGCACTGCATCCGGACATTCCCACCGAACGCATCGATGCCATCATCACCGCGGCGGCTCGTGTGGGCGCGCTGGGAGCCAAGGCGCTCGGGGCTTCAGGCGGTGGATGCGTGGTGGCGATTGCCGAAGACGGGCGAGAAGACGAGCTTGCGCTGGCGCTCGCGCCGCTGGGTGAACGAATCACCTTTGCGGTGGACACCACTGGATTCCAGGTGATCGCGCCACACGCAGCATGACTCGAACCGGATGCGCAGCATGACGGAACACATCACTCCCGGCGACGCTCGCGCGCTCGCGCGGGCACTCGTACGCGTCGACTCGCGAAACCCCACGCTCTCGGCGGGAGCCCCCGGAGAGAGCGCCTGCGCGCACGAACTCCGTGTCGTGCTGCATGCATGGGGGTTTCATACGGACGTGCAGGATGTCGTCCCCGGGCGGCCGAACCTGGTGGCGCGCATCGGGACACCGAGGGGTGGCCGGTCGCTCATGTTCAACGGACACCTTGATGTCGTGGACGTCGAGGGAATGATCCATCCGCCTTTCGACGGAGAAGAGCGGGATGGTCGGCTCTATGGCCGAGGTGCCGCCGACATGAAGGGTGGCATTGCCACGATGTGCGCGGCGGCGTGGCGGGCAGCGCGCGCCGGCACGCGTGGCGAAATCATCATTGCCGCCGTGGCTGACGAGGAGTACGAGAGTCTCGGTACGCGCAGGCTGCTGGAGCGCGGTATTCGCGCTGACGCTGCCATCGTCGCTGAACCTACGCGGCTCGCGATCATGCCGGCGCATCGCGGTTTCGTCTGGGTGGAAATCACCGTCGCGGGTCGCGCCGCGCATGGCAGCCGGTACGACCTTGGCGTCGATGCCGTCCGTCATGCGGGGCTGTTGCTCGCTGAACTCGATCGCGTCGAGACGGAGGTCCTTCCGCGGACCACCCATCCGCTGCTGGGGCGAGCGTCCCTGCATGCCTCCCTCATCGCGGGCGGGAGGGGCATGTCCACGTATCCCGACCAGTGCGTCCTCACGATCGAGCGGCGCACACTGCCAGGCGAGACGCCGGACGACGTGCTTGCCGAAATCCACCTCGCCTGCGCGGCGGTGCGCGCACGGCGCCCGGCCTTCGCGGCAGAGGTTCGCCTGCTCGTTTCCCAGGGGCCCAGCGATGTGCGCTCGGATGCACCGGTGGTGCGCGAGCTCGCGCACGCGATGGAAGGGCTCGGCGAATCGGTGTCGGTCAAGGGAATGTCCGCGTGGACGGACGCCGCGCTGCTCAATGCGGCAGGGATCCCGGCAATTTGTTTCGGGCCTGGCGACATCTCGCTCGCGCATGCGGCGGAGGAGTACATTCCCCTCGACGAGATCGACCGTGCGACGAACACGCTCGCTTCCTTCGCGCAGCGATGGGGATACTGACGCCGGGATGCGATCGACTGTGCGACTCGTGACTCAGGACTTCCTGCGATGCCCCGCCGTACCCGGCTGACCCAACTGAACACCGAGCAGTACGACGCCCTGGAACGCGCGATCACCGATGGACGCCGTCTATCCGTCTGGCGCAATGGCACCGAGTTCGTGATCATCGTGGATCGGCTGCGCGTGAGCAGTGGACGCGAGGCACTCGAGGCGCATCATCCCACGACGGGCGACAAGCTCGTCCTTTATATCGACGAACTGCAGGCCATCGAGGTGGTGCGATGAGCGACGCCGCACCGGGCGACATGCCCCTCGTCGCCATCTATGCCGACGAGTCCTGCCTCGGCAACGGGCGCGAGGGCGACAACCCGGGCGGCGCAGCAGGCGTCATCGAGCATCTCAGTCCAGCGACCGAGCGGCTCACGCGGTGGGACTTCTGGATTTCGGAGCCCGGCACGACCAACAATCGCATGGCACTTCGGAGTGCCATCGAGGGTTTTCGCGTCATCAGCCGGAAGGGTGGCGTGTTTCGCGTCCTGTTCACCAGCGACTCCCAGTACCTGGTGAAGGGGATGACGGAGTGGGTGCACGGGTGGGCGGCCCGCGGCTGGCGCAGGAGCGGCGGTGAAATCGAGAATCTCGCCCTGTGGAAGGAACTCGTGGTTGCCGCCACGCCGCACGCGGTTCAGTGGCAGTGGGTTCGTGGCCACGCCGGACATCCACAGAACGAATACGCGAACGACCTTGCCGTGGATGCCGCGAAGGCGCAGTCCAGTTCCGATGGCGCACGCACGTCTGAATTCGACAGCTGGCTCGAAGTCCAGCGCGTACGCAAGCGCGTGAAGGTCGAGCCCGCTCCCTTTCCTTCCGGTCGGCCGTTTGCCGCGGCCCGGCCATTGCCTCATGCCGCCACACGCGCCTGATCGCCCAGGAGATTCGATGGATGACGTCGAACGGATGTACCGCCACCTCGTGCACACCATACGCGCGAGCTTTCCCCAGTACCTCTCGCAGCCGTTCGAGGTGGGCGAGTTGTACCAGACGGTCCTGCCCTACCGCCTCCACCGGCGCGAGCTGGGACTGGAAACCAACCAGGACTACGAACTCGCGCTCATGGAGTTGCTGAGCGGCGCCGGCGGTTACCTGGTGGTGGACGACAAGATGCGCGACGTGCTGAAGGCAGAACGAGGCGCGGCAAATCCGGACACGGCGCGCATCCGGGACTTTGCCCAGGCGCATGTTGCGTTGGCACCCGAGGCCCTCTATCCGCTCGAGGCCGGCACTGCGTCTCGCCGCAGTGGTATCGGGGACACCATGCCGCGTACTGCCTCCACCCGCACGCCCGTCGCGCAGGCGCCTGTGCCCGCCCCGCCATCCGAGCCCAGGGCAAGCGCTGCCGCGACTGATGCCATGCGCCGGCCGTCCCAGCCGTTCACGGTTGTCGCTGCCGGCGATACGTGCGGCTATTGCAAGGGGCCGCTTCCCGCGGGCCGGCAGATCAGCTTCTGCCCGCATTGCGGACAGGACCTCACGCTGGTCCATTGTCCCGCATGCGGAAGCGAGTTGGAGCGCGGGTGGAAGTTTTGCGTCATATGCGGGCGTGCCGCTACCGATACGTGAGTCGGGCACGCGTGTTCCCGGATGCGCGCTTCTTGCGTCAAGAGCGCACTCGGATCGCTCAACCCCTTTGCCCGGCCGCCATGCTTCGCTCGACTATCGGCTCCATCACGTCGCGCCACGTTGCGCTCTCCATGCTCGCGGTGGTCGCTGCGTGCAGCGGCGCAACACCGAGCGCGAGCCCTGCGCCAGTGCCTTCCCGGACGTCGCCGGGTGGGCAACCGCCCGCCGCGTCCCCACTGGTGCAGACCACGTGGCCCGTGCGCACTCGCGAGCACGTGGATCTCTGGCTGCACAGCTATGCCCTCATCTCGCAGGACACCACGCTGGTGCCCTATTTCCGCCGCGGTTATCGCGATCGCATCTCGGCGGTACGTCGGCAGCGCGGCGTGTCGTCGCTGCTCGACGGCAACCGCGAGCGCCTGCTGGCACGCATTGCGGTGCAGCCATCGCTCGCCACCAGCGCGCAGTTTCTTCCGCTCTACTTCTCGTCGTGGGAGCAGATGCGGCAGGTCGTCGATTTGTTCGTGCGCGAGGGCGGCAGCCCCTCCGCCTCCACGGACGCATCGGTACGCGGATACTTTGGCATCCTCGGGCAGGTGTTCCAGACGGCGCCCGATCGGGAGTGGTTGAAGCTCTTCGCGGAATCTGCAGATGACGAGAGCCGCAAGTTCTACCATGAATACTGGACGACTGCCGCGCGCGCGCACGCGCCCGTAGTGGCGCACGTCGATTCCCTGTGGCAGTTGCAATGGCGGCCGGCGCTGCAACGCTTTCTCAACAACACGCAGCAGCAGAACGGCGAGTTGTACCTGTCCATGCCGCTCGGTGGCGAGGGTCGCACGGTGCAGTTCGGGAAGGCGGAGAACGCCGTGGCTGGTCCGATGCCGGAATCGAACGCCGAATCCGAGTCCGTCCTGTACGTGATGGCGCATGAAACCACGGGTGCCATTGCCGCCGCGGCCATCGCCGACAATTCCACGCCCGCAGACCGGCGCGGCGGACTCACGTCTCGGTACGAGCAGGCCGCTGCCGTTCGCGCTGGCGCATTGCTGCTGGAGAAGACCGTCCCCGCATCGCTCCCTGGCTACATGCGGTATTACCTGCAGGCGGCCGGCCGCACCGCACCAAACGATCCCAAGGCAGCGTTCGTGGCGACCTTCGGTATCCCGGACTCGATGCGAGACGCCATCAGCCGTCAGCTCGACGTGGTGCTCGGCGGCATTTAGCGCGGGTACGCTTTGTCGTTCTGAGATGGGAGAACGTCGCGCAGCGTTGCGACGTCCACGTTCCCGCCGCTGAGCACGGCGACGACGTGCTCCGTGCCCGTCAGGGAGATCTTCCCGCTGATCAGCGCAGCCGTTGCCGCAGCGCCGGCGCCTTCTGCCAGGAGCTTGCAGCGCGTCAGCAGCAGCGACATCGCCATGGCGATCTCCTGGTCGGTGACCAGCACGACGTCATCCACGTAGCGCTGGATTGCCGCGAAATTGCGCTCGCCCGCCATGGGGGAAGCCAGCCCGTCCGCAATTGATTTCGGTGCATCCATGCGCAGCGCCCTTCCCGCATCGAGGCTCTGCCGCATGATCGATGCGCCTTCTGGTTCCACGCCGATCACGCGGGTGGCTGGGTGGAGGGCCTTGATGGCTATGGCCATGCCTGAAATGAGGCCGCCTCCGCCCACGGGCACCACGATCACGTCGGGCGCAGGCGCCTGCTCGAGGATTTCCAGCGCCACGGTGCCCGTGCCCGCGATGGTGCGGTCGTCGTCGAAGGGATGCACGAACGTGAAGCCTTCCGTGTCGGCCAGCTCGTGCGCCCGGCGAAAGGCATCCATGCTGGTGCCGAGTTGAATGACGGTGGCGCCGTATCCCCTGCTCGCCTCGACCTTGGCCTGCGATGCGTTGGCGGGCATCACGACGGTGCATCGAATGGCGGCATCCCGCGCCGCCCACGCGAGCGCCTGGGCGTGATTGCCGGCCGACACGGTCACCACGCCACGGGCACGAGCGTCATCGTCCAGTTGCGCGAGGCAGTTGAGCACTCCGCGCACCTTGAATGATCCCGTCGTCTGGAAACTCTCGCACTTGAGCTCGAACCGCGCGACACCGCTGCGCGAGGCCAGCGCGGTGGATGCCATGATGGGGGTGCGCTGCAACCGGCCGGCAATGCGCGTTTGAGCATCCCGAATGTCGTGGAGTGTCACCATGCGGTGAGGCTACCGCGGCGTGGCCAGTGACACAATGGCGGCCGGAAATCGCAGGGCACTATGTTTCACGCATGCCGGATGCACCTCGCCCGCCTGTTGCGCCACCGTCGGTCGGTCGCGCGTCCGTCGACAGGGTGCTCGCACGCGCCCTCGAGCTCCAGTCCAGCAGTTCCGTCGATCCGGACGGTCGCCTCACGGAAGCGCAGCTGGAGGCACTCGCAAGGGAAGTGGGGCTCGATCCGGTCAACCTGCGGCAGGCACTCGCGGAGGAGCGCACGCGGGTCGAGGCTCCTGCGTTCGAGCGCGGTGTGCTCGCGGGCCTGTACGGCAGTTCGGGCGCGAGTGCGCAGCGTCCGGTGCGCGGAACGCCAGCGCAGGTGCTCAAGGCGCTGGACGACTGGATGCAGCGCGAGGAGGGGCTCATTCCGCAGCGATATTTTTCTGACCGCATGGTCTGGGAGGCGCGCCACGACCTCATGGGCGTGATGCGCCGCGCGGTGAGCGGACGCGGGCATGCGCTGGTGCGCGCCACCAGTGTCGGTGCCACCGCCATCGCGATGGACGACGCCCGCGTACTCGTGCGCCTCGACGCACACCTCGGCGGCTATCGCGCGTTGATGCTGAAGCAGAACGTCGTTGTCACGGGCGCCGGTATGGTGGCGGGTGGCATACTCGCGACCCTGAGCTTTCCCATTCTGGTCGCCCTCGCCCCGGTGGCGGTGGTGGCTCCCATCGGCTTTGCGATGGCGCGCGCGTCGCATGGCCAGTCAGTGGCGCGCACCCAGTTGGCGCTGGAACAGGTGCTGGACCGCCTGGAGCGCGGCGAAGCCGGTCGCCCGCCTTCGCTCATGAGCATGCTCGCGGCAGCCGTTGGCGGCCGCTCACGGTGACGCGCTGCGTTATCGCACGCCCCGCATCACGAACGGTCGGCGCATCACACGGTCGGCGAGCCAACCCACGCCACGGTTGCTCAGGATTGTCAGGAACGCCGCAACGACGAGGGCCTTCACCTCTCGCCGCGAAATCTTCACCACTTCGCGACGCGCCAGTGCCTGCGGCGTGCGCGTGAGGTCGCGAAGCGTCGCATACGCGAACAACAGCGGCATGATGCAGAACAGCCGGACGGCAACGGCGCGCCTCGGTACGAGCAGAAGGTAGCGCCGCGCTCCTTCCAGGTCGTGCCACGCCAGCTGCACGAGCGTGGCGAGCGCGTCACGCGTACCGTTCAGGCGCTCGGGGGCAAGGAGCGTGGCATGGCTCACGCCGTGTGCCCGCAGCAGGTCC
>JACMOE010000659.1 GCA_014378185.1 Gemmatimonadaceae bacterium
GACAACCAGAGGGTCGAACTGCTCGCCACGGAGCTTGAGCAATTCAGCCCGAACGTCCGCTTCCCCAAGAGCGCCTCGATATGGCCTTACTGTCGTCATCGCATCGATGGTGTCAGCGACCATTATGATGCGAGAAGCGAGTGGAATCGCCTCGCCCTTTATTCCATCCGGATATCCCGCTCCGTTCCAGCGCTCATGGTGATGCTTGATCGCCGGCACGAACTCTGTAAGGCGCGTCATTGTAGCGACAAGCTCCGCGCCGTCCGAAGGATGTTCCTTCATCACAGCCCACTCCTCAAGACTCAGCTTATCCGTCTTCCGCAGAATCGGGCCATATTTCTCGTGAATTTTACCAACATCGTGCAGAAGAGCGGAAGTACCTATTTTACGAATTTCGCGATCGTTCATGCGCAGAGCGCGCGCAATTATCGTCGCATACTGGCTGACGCGCCTAGAGTGTCCGGAGGTATACGGGTCACGGGCCTCAATTGATTTGATCATCAATTCGAGTAGTTCGCGATTCGTTTGGGCAAGATCAACAGTTGTCTTGGCCCAATGACGAAATCCGATAAGCGGTATCCAGAGAAGGGCTGCGATAATTGGCCCGAACGCCGCAAATACGTACGCGAATCCGAATGTGACCGGTGCTGCCATAATATCGAGGCCCAAGCTTGGCAGATGATTCTCCCGCCAAACTTCTATCACGGGTCTCTTGCTCGAAATGGCGACCACGCTAGACATTAGTCCTGCGTTGATAACAATTGACAGTGCATAGGCTCCAAGCGCAGCCCACCCGCATAGTCTCGTTACCGCGGCAACTTCTTTCGGTAGGGTGAGAAACGACTCGCCGCCAAGAGCGAGATAGCAGAGAATTGTTAACGAAAACAGTGCGACAAACTGCGCAACGTTAAACGCTGCCTTCATTACTGGTCTTCGACGCCGCAATTCGTCGGCAAAGCGCAAAGCACCAATCGTCGCAACCGTAGACCACTGAGGGACGACTAATGCCATCGCCATGTATGGAATGAAGGCGATAGACGATACCGCGGACTGTGGTAAGAGAAACGCCCATGCCTCGCCAATAACGGCTAGAACTGTCAACAGGGCGAGCGCAGATAACCCACCCGGCGGCAGTGGCGAAGAAACCACGACCAGCGCGCATGCACTGCCGAGTGCTGCCACGCAAACGCCGCCCACAAAACGTAGGAGACGCAGATCTCTGATGGTGCGGTGACCAACTGAAATCTGACCTAGGGACTTTTCCATGTTTTGGACGATTGACGGCAAATTCCTACTCAACGAAAGCGAAAAAATTGAGCAACCGGCGGAGATGCGCTCTACCAGAAACGCCCACCATTTTAAAGAGCAGAGGCCACAAGAGAGAGCGACCTCTACCGGCTTAGTTCCAAGTCGCGTAACCGAATGCGCAGAAACTGAATAGCCAGGCTAACATGAGCGTCACCTCCTTTGGGATAGGTCGCAACTCGGAAAATCCGAGAGCGCCTAATGTTCCGTAGTTGGCTCCGCTCCGCTCTCACACTCACAACAAACTTTCGCCGCTTTCGCTCCGCGTTTGGTAGAGGCACATCTTGATCCGGTCTTAATTCCGTTAAGAAAGAATTTGCAACGGAAGGGCGCAACAGGAAAATGGTCGTTCTCCTACAACTCCACCCACCGATTCGTCGCGTCCAGCACCGCCAACACGCTGGCCGTCTCGATTCCATCCTTTACCTCCGCACTGCCCGTCAACAACGCCGTCTCTCTCCCAAATCGCGTCGTCAACGCCACGAACACGAACTCCCGTTCGAACGCCTCGATCAACCGCGCGCCCTCGAACATCAGCGAGCGCCCGCCCGCATCCGCCTGCTGAACCGCCGCGACGGCCGCACGCGCCGACGTCTCGATCCGCAACCGATCACTCTCCAGGCCAGTCGCCTCGCCCACGAACACGTCGTCGCCCTGTCGGATGGTCACCTTGCAACTCATCCCGTTCGCGCGCGAACGCCGCACCTCCACATCCTCGAAATACAGGCGCCGCTTCGTCGATTGGCCCATGGACGGCTCGTCCGGAGGAACAATCCCGCCGCCAATGGGCGGCGTCCTCCGGTTCGCGCGAATCGCCTCCGCAGCCGGACCCTCGCTGGTCGCCACCGAAATCTTCTTGTGGCTCACCCGCATGCCGAGCTGCGCCAGCAGCGCACTCTCCACATTCCGCACGGTCTGCTTCGGCGACACGCTCGTCGTCGTAAGCACATGCACCTCCGCTACCTCGCCCGTAGGACCAGGAATTATGCGGACATTCAATACTCCAGGCAGCGTTCCCAGGAGCTCCTCCGCGCGCTCGATCGGCAGTACCGTCCCGGCAATGGGCGAGGAACCGTCGTCTGGACGCGGCGAAGGAGAGGCGGGGGCGTTCAAAGGCATCGCCGACACCGTCAACACGATTTTTGAGGGATAAAGCCGGACGTGGCTAGCGGGAACCGAGGGACGCCACTTGCGTGGCGGACAAGCGCACCGGCCTCGAGGCGCTCTGGGTCACGATACTTCGTAAATATTCGAGACACAACCGCAATTAGTCAAGCGTGTATTCCAGATCCGGCAACCGATATTCCTTGATCTTCCGATACAAGGTCCGCTCCCCGATGCCAAGCAGATCCGCGGCCTTCCGCCGATTGCCCCGCGTCTCCTTCAACGCAGCCTCGATCACCGCCCGCTCCACTTCCGTCATCTTCGTGCCCGGCGGTATTGATACGACGTTCGGAGCGGGTGTTTCGTCACGAGGTCCAATCGCGGCCACGGCTCCGCCCATCACACCAGACCCGATGACTTCCCCGATATACGAGCCCCGAATGCCACCGGCCGGCGCAGCGGCGCGATCATCGTCCGTGCGACGCCGCAACTCCTCCACCTGAAGCTTCAGCTCCAGCAGGCTCCGGAGGATGAATTCGAGCTCCCTCCCCTCCGCCTGGCCCGCATGTCCGGGGACGGGACCCACACGCACCGGAAGGAACCGGGAATTGCCCCCATCCCGAATCTGGCGCGGCAAGTCGTCCGGCACCAACTCACGCCCGTGCGAGAGCACCACCATGCTCTCCACCAGGTTCCGCAACTCCCGCACATTCCCGGGCCACGGATACTGCACCAGCATCTCCATGGCGGGGGCGGATATGCCCGGAAACGGGCGGTCATGCTGCGCGGTGAACTCCCGAATGAACCGGCGCACCAGGAGTGGAATGTCGTCCGGCCTGTCGCGGAGCGGTGGCAGGTAGATGCTCAGGACATTCAGCCGATAGTAGAGATCGGAGCGAAAGCTCCCCTCTTCCACATACTCCCGGAGGGGCCGATTGGTGGCGGTGATCACCCGCACGTTCACCGAGATGGACTGCACGCCGCCAACTCGCGTGAACTCCCGCTCCTCGAGCACCCGCAAGAGCTTCACCTGCGTGGACTGCGGTATGTCGGAGATCTCGTCGAGGAACAACGTTCCCCCATCAGCCAGCTCGAAGCGCCCAAGCCGCCGCTCGCGGGCGCCCGTGAAGGCGCCCTTTTCATGACCGAACAGCTCGCTTTCCAGCAGCGACTCCGGCAGCGCGCCCACGTTCACGGCAATGAAGGGCTTGTTGCGACGTGGGCCCAGGGAGGCGAGGGCGCGCGCGACGAGTTCCTTGCCGGTGCCGCTCTCGCCCTCCACGAGCACCGTGCTGCTGACCGGCGCCATCTGCTCCACCTTCACCATCACCTCACGCAGCGGCTCACTCTCGCCAATGAGTCCGGTCATGCGCTGGAGCGCGTGGCGCTCCATGATGCGTCGCACGCCGATGGCGACGTCGTCCACGACGATGGGTTTCGCGAACAGGTCCACGTACCCCAGCGCGCGAAGACGGTCGCGCTGTGCGGCATCAGTGACATCCACGAGTCCCACCACTGGCACGCCATCCCACAGCTGCTCGCGCACGAGCGCCACGTTCGACACGTCCGACAGCTCGCCACTGAACACGATGAGCTCCGGCTTCGCCCGGCGGATCTCGGCGCGCATGTCGTCGAGGGGGCTCACGAGAACGGTTTTCACGCCATCGCCCTCGAGGCGAGCGTTGAGGCGCACAGCAGGCTCCACGTCGTGGAGTGTGATGAGCACGGTCACCCGGTCACGCTCGCGGTGCCGGTGCTGTGATCTGTGGCTGCGCCACGCAGGATGTCCACGGCGTGCCCAACGACGGGCTCCAGCGCCGCGAGCGAATCACGGACGCCAGCGGTGGATCCGGGCAGGTTGACCACGAGGGTGCCCGCACGCACACCAGCGAGGCCGCGGCCCAGCGCCGCGCGCGGAAACGTCGCGCCGGAAACGGCGCGGATACGCTCGGCGATGCCGGGCACTTCGCGCTCGATGACGACGCGCGTGGCCTCGGGGGTGACGTCGCGCGGGCTGAGACCCGTTCCGCCCGTGGTGAGCACGAGGTCGGCGATGTCGCCATCGCACCATGCCACAAGCTGCTGCACGATGGCGACGGTGTCGTCCGGCACGATGACGCGCGCGACGACGCGCGCGCTGATCCGTGCGGCCCAGTTCGCGGCGGCGTCCCCGCTGGTATCGGCGCGCTCGCCGCGAGCACCGACGTCGGAGACTGTGAGGATCGCTACGCGCATTGCCAGGCGGGACGAGC
>JACMOE010000660.1 GCA_014378185.1 Gemmatimonadaceae bacterium
AGTTGGGCGAGGGCGGCGAAGAGGTCGTCTGCCTCCTGTCGATCGAGCGCATTGCTCCGCTCGGGGCGGACGAGGATGATCCGGCCGACCGCGCCATCACGGAGCAGCCGGACGCGGCTCATGGCACGGGCGCGGCTGGAAGGCCGAGCGCGGCGGCGCGGTCATCGGGAATGTCGAGGATCATGCGGAGCATGGCGGTGGAGAACACCTTGCCCTGTGCGTCCGTCTTGAGCGACAGCGTGCCACCGCCGTCGAGGGCGCCGTGCAGCAGGAAGTTCAGGGCATTCAGGTTGGGCAACTCGAAGCGCTCGACGTCGCCGGTGATGATGCCCTTGAAGTGATCACGTACGCGATTCAGCGTGAGCTGCTCCGCGATGAGCGGGTACCAGCGGGGTTCGAGCGCGATGACGCCGACGTTTGCCGTGTCGCCCTTGTCACCGGAGCGTGCATGCGCAAGGTCCAGCAGTCGTACCTTCATGACAGCACCTCCACCCGGGTCTGCACCACGGTCTTGTCCACCAACGCGGGCCAGTACGCGACAATCTCCTCGACCTTGGGACGACCCCCGGCAAAACCGGTGACGCTCGGCGGCCCGTTGAGGACCAGCGGGGCGATCTCGCGCGTGAAGCGTTCGACCGTCTTTCGATCAGGCGAGCGAACGCCGACGCGAAGCTGGACTTCGGGTGCCTCGCCCGGCGAGACCGCGAGCGGGCCATGGGTGGACGAGACGCCGACGAACTCCGTGAGCAGCGAATCGAACGTCAGGCCCATGGTGTCGAGCCGCTGGCGGAGCACGCGATCTGCGAGCTGTGCCTTCTCGAGCGCGTCGGGCCACGAGTAGACCAGCGTGCCGACGGCCTTGAAGCCCGCGCGGTAGGCAATGGACACCTTGAGCTTGTCCGTGGCGGGGCGGCCCTTGATGCCGAAGACGCGCACACGATTCTCGCCGTCAGCGGCCAGGTGGATGGTGGTGAAGTCGGCCACGACATCCGGGGTGATGTAGCTGTGCGGATCACCCATTTCGTAGACGCACTGCTCGCTCACGGACGGCACGTTGATGCGGCCACCGGTATTCGGGTGCTTCACCACGGTGAACGTGCCGTCGGCGCGCGCCTCGACGATGGGATAGCCGATGTTGGCGAGGTCTGGAATGTTGCGCCAGTCGTACATGCAATTGCCGCCAGAGCACTGCGCGCCGCACTCGATGATGTGTCCGGCGATGATGCCGGCCGCCAGCTTGTCCCATTCGTCCGCGCCCCAGCCGAACTCGTGCCGGAGCGGGGCCATGGTGAGCGCGGTGTCGGTGGAGCGGCCGGTGACCACCACATTTGCGCCGCGCGCCAGTGCCTCGACGATGGGCGTGGACCCGATGTAGGCGTTGGCCGACAGCACGCGGTCACGCACGGTACTCAGCGGCTGGCCGGTTTCCATGTGCGTGAGTGCGTGGCCAGACGCGATGAGTTCGTCGAGTCGCGGAAGCAGGTCGTCGCCGGTGACGACGCCGATCTTCAGCTTGCCGGCCGCACCGCGCTCGCGCGCGACGTCGAGCACGGCGTGCGCGCACGCCACGGGATTCACGCCTCCAGCGTTGGCGATGACCTTGACGCCGCGGTCCGTGACGGCGGGGAGCACGCTTTCCATGGCGCCGATGAAGTCGCGCGCATACCCCATTTTCGGGTCGCGCTCCTTCTGCTTCTGGAGGATGGACATCGTGACCTCGGCCAGATAGTCGAGCATCAGGTAGTCCACCGGACCACCCTCGACTTGCCGACGCGGTGCGTCGAGCCAGTCACCCCAGAAGCCCTGTCCGGAAGCCACGCGGATGATCTTGTCGGGAGTACTACTCATGCGTTGGGGGGCCAGGGAGAGCGAATGGCCAATGTGCGGCCGGATTGGAGACTGTGGACGGCGCGCCAGCGAGAGCAAGACGCGCACAACGGTGGGGCAGTATTGCGTGAAGTTAGCGGGCGCGCGGAAGGGGCGGCAACCGAGCCGTGGCGCAGCGCGACCGTGCACGCCAGGCCCGCGCTGAGCGACGGGGAACAGGCATAACCGGGTTGACGGCGGCGGTGTCCGGCCGGATACTCTCCGCACTTCGGCGCGCGCTGCAGCCTCTCCTTCCGTCCGAATCACGTTCTCCTCCTGAACCTCCATGACCAGGTGCTTCCGATCAGGCCCGACCGCGGCGCTTTCCCTGGCTGGCATTCTTCTGTCGGGAACCGCGACCCGTGTGTGCGCTCAACCCGCCGCGTCCCCAATTGCCGCAAACGCGGACGTCGGGGGTGCCAAGCGGCTTTTTTCGGCGTGGATGGACGGGCAGCTCGCGTACCGGGGATTGCCCGGTGTCGTGGTCGGCGTGGTGGCCGATCAGCAGCTGGTCTGGGCGCAGGGCTTCGGCCTTGCCGACGTGGAGAACAACGTGCCCATGTCACCCGACACGAAATTCCGCATGGCATCGCACAGCAAGCTGTTCACCGCCACGTCGATCATGCAGTTGCGGGAGCGCAACAAGCTGCGCCTCGACGATCGGGTCGTTCAGTACCTGCCGTGGTTCAAGGTAAAACCCGCCGGTGAGGATGACGGGCCAATCACCATCGAGCAATTGCTGACACATGCCTCCGGATTGCCTCGCGAAGCGGGCGATCACTGGACCACCAACGAGTTTCCGACGGCAGACCAGCTGCGTGCCCTGATGCCGGAGCGCGAAGCGCCATACGCGCCGCAGGAACGGTGGAAGTATTCCAACCTGGGGTTCACCGTGGCGGGGATGGTGGTGGAGGCGGTGAGCGAGGAACGATGGGCGGACTATGTACAGCATCACATCTTCGACCCCCTCGCCATGAGCTCGTCGAGCGTGGACGTAGACGTGCCCGGGCTCGCGACGGGATACGGACGGCGCATGCCCGATGGATCGCGCCTGCGATTCCCTTTCGTGGATGCGCACGGCATGGCGGCGGCGACCGGCATCACGTCCACCGTGGGTGACATGGCAAAGTTCGTGTCGGCCCAGTTTCGTCGCGGCCCAATGGGCGGCGCCCAGATCCTCAGCACCGCGTCGCTGCGGGAGATGCATCGCGTGCGCTCGCTGGAGAATTCGTGGTCCTCTGGAACCGCCATCGGATTCGCCGTCACACGCGTAGGGGACAAGACCTACGTGGGCCACAGCGGCGTGTATCCCGGGCACATGACGCAGACGCTGATCGATCTCGACGCGAAAGTTGGCGTCATCGTGCTGACCAACGCGCAGGACTCCGATCCCGCCGGGATTGCGCAGCAATTGATGAACTCTGTCGGCACTGCTGTCGCCAAGGCCTCGTCCGTGAAGCCAACGGTGGTGGCGTGGGATCCCCAGTGGGAGCGCTTCGCGGGCCTGTATCGGTCTCGCGGTGGCGATTGGCAGGTCATAGTCCTCGACCAGCGCCTCGTGATGCTCGTGCCGAATTCCCCGACACTGGACGGTCCAAACCCGCTGGAGCCCATCGGCGGAGGGCGGTTTCGCTACGGGTCCCGCTCGGGAGGCGGTTCCGTCGGGGAGGTAGTCCGCTTCGTCGAGCAGGGCGGGCGTGTGGTGCGCATCTACATCGGCGATAGCTATTTCGAGAGGGTCCTCGCACTTCGATAGGCATGCTTTCCTGTCGTCATGCGTCGGGAAGATATGGGAGAACGAATGGCCCAATGTGCGGGCCCGGATTGGAGAGCGCCGCGCGGAAGGCGAGCGCAAGGACATCACGCGTGTCCTCGGGATAGATCACCGCATCCACATACCCGCGTGCCGCGGCGTAGCGCGCGTCGAGCTGTTCGTTGTAGTCCGCCCGCATATCATCCACGGCGCGTTGCGTCGCGTCGTCGAGCGGGCGCCCCTCGGCAGAGGCTTTCGTGATGGCGGGTCCGTGCACCGCCTGCACCGCGGCCTCGCCCTCCATGACGGCCATGCGCCCCGTAGGCCACGAGAAGATGAAGTCGGGATCGAATCCCTGCCCCGCCATGGCGTAATACCCTGCGCCCGACGCGTGATTCACCGTGAGCACGATCTTGGGCACGCGCGCCGTGGCCATGGCCTCGACGAATCGCGCACCAGAGCGGATCACGCCCTCGTGCTCGGACTCGGGACCCACCATGAAGCCGGAGACATCCTGCACGAACAACAATGGAATGCCCTGGCGGTCGCAACGCTCGATGAAGAACGCGACCTTCTCGGCGCTCTCCGCGTACACGATACCGCCAAAGCGCGGCTTCTCGCCGGGACGTCCCTTGATGAGCCCGCGCTGGTTGGCGATGATGCCGACCGCGATGCCGTTGATGCGCGCGTCGCCGCAGATCATCTCGCGGGCAAGCTCGCCCTGAAACTCCGCGAGCGCGCCGTCGTCCACGATGACGCTGAGGATGCGGTGCATGTCGTACGACATGCGGTGGTCCGCAGGCAGCAATTCGTAGAGCGCATCGGCTGGCGCGCCACCCTCGGCTGACGCGACGTGTGCGCCGGACTTCTCGGGCGGCAATTGCGCCACCAGCTCGCGCAGCTTGTGCAGGCACGCTTCGTCGTCGTCTACAGCGTAGTGCGCCACGCCGCTGACCTGCGTGTGCGTGGCCGCGCCGCCAAGGGTCTCGCCGTCGATGACCTGGCCAGTGGCACCCTTCACCAGGTTCGGCCCGCCGAGCCCCATGAAGGAGGAGCCCTTCACCATGACGATGAGGTCGGAAAGCGCTGGCAGGTACGCGCCTCCGGCAATGCACTGCCCCATTACCGCCGCCAGCTGCGGGATGCGCAGGTAGCGGCGCATGATGGAGTTGTAATAGAAGATGCGGCTCGCGCCGTACTGCCCGGGAAACACGCCGCCCTGGTAGGGCAGGTTCACACCGGCGGAATCCACGAGGTAGACGATGGGGATACGGCATCGCATGGCGATCTCCTGCGCACGCAGGATCTTCCGGATCGTCTCGGGCCACCACGAGCCCGCCTTGACCGTGGCGTCGTTGGCCACGATCACGACCGGGCGGCCGTGCACGATGCCGAGCCCCGTCACGACGCCGGCCGCGGGCGCGGCGCCGTCGTACTGATCGTAAGCCAGGAGCAACCCGACCTCGATGAACCGTGAGTCGACGTCGCACAGGCCACGCACGCGCTCACGCGCGGTGAGCTTTCCCTGGGCGTGCTGCTTGTCGATCTTGTCTGCACCGCCGCCTTGGCGAAGGCGATCCTCGAGCGTACGCAGCTCGGCGCTCAACTCCCGGAGCCGAGTGGTCACGAGCGACTCAAGCGTCCTGCTCCGACCGTTGGGCGAACCAGCCCTGGATGTATTCCACCAGGTCGGACGTGGGCGTACCAGGTCCGAACAGCCGGCCCGTGCCGAGCGCGTGCAGCGCTTCCATGTCCTCCTTCGGAATGATACCGCCGCCCGTGATGAGGATGTCGTCGCGGCCCTGCGCCTTGAGCAGGTCGAGGACGCGCGGGAAGAGGGTCATGTGCGCGCCGCTCAGGATGGAGAGGCCTACGACGTCCACATCTTCCTGGACGGCGGCTGTGGCGATCATCTCGGGAGTCTGGTGGAGCCCTGTGTAGATGACTTCCATGCCTGCATCGCGAAGCGAGGCCGCCACGACTTTCGCACCGCGGTCGTGGCCGTCGAGGCCCGGCTTGGCTACCAACACACGAATCGGACGCATGGTCACGCCTGGAGAGTCGAGGCTCGGTGGTGCGGCGTGCCGACGAGGCTCGACGGGGACGACGCCCAGGAGTGAAGTTTAGCCTGTGGGCGAGCGTCGCGGCAACTGAAGCACACTGTGCGGGCGCCGATGGCGCATCTGGTGCCACAGGCGATATTCGTGCACGCGTGACCACGTTCAACCCAGGTGCACTGATGCCCGAATCGCCGGTCGGTCAACCTCCTTCCTTCACGGAGAGCGCAGGACGCGCTGAACGGACGGCCGGCGTAATCGCCCCGCCGCCGCTACTGTACGCCGTTCCGCTGGTTGTCGGGTTGCTGCTGCAGCACTGGTATCCGCACGCGATACTCCCGCCGGGGCGAGACACGATACTGGGCATCGTGCTGCTGCTGGGCGGCCCTGTAGGCGCGCCGGCGATCACGGCGTTTCGCCGAGCGGACACGAGTCCCAAGCCATGGGTGCCCAGCACCGCCCTGGTGACGTCTGGCCCGTACCGCTTCACGCGGAACCCGATGTACCTGGGCTTCACCCTGATATACCTGGGAATGACGTTCTGGGCGAATAGCGTCTGGCCACTGCTGTTCCTGCCGTTTGTGCTCATCGCCATGCACTACGGCGTGATTCTCCGGGAAGAGGCGTACATGGCGGGCACGTTCGGCGAGGAATACGAGCAGTATCGCGCGCGGGTACGTCGTTGGGTGTGACGACGCGAACGCCGTGACGCGTCCATCGTTGCCGTCCTTCATTGCGCTCGACTGGGAGACCTCGTCGCTTCGTGCATCGCTGCCCGACGATGGCGAGCGGCGATGGGATGCTACGGCACGGCCCGAAAGACTCTCGGCGTTGGATCAAAGGACTTCAGCGTCGTCCCCGACTCGACGAGGTCGAGTTGCAACGCGGATCCCGTAATGCGGCCGTGCACGACGATCGAAGGCACGGTGCCACCACCAAGCGTCATCACGATCGCATCGGATGTCGTCGTGACCCGGCCGCCCAGCGTATCGGTGAACGTGGCATTGTACTGCGGCACGTCGCAGGCCAGTCGTCGTTGGGTGACCTGCGAAACAACGTCAGGCGAAGAAAAAGCGAGCTGCTGCATCACGTAGAGTTCGTCGCACGAGTACGATGCTCCGCCCGGTGACGCCGAGATGGACACTATGCGGCGACCCGTTGAAGTCGGCAACGCCAGTCCGTTGTAGCTGACCAGGTCATACCGGCTTGCCAATCTGCCGACCGGCTCGCTCGGGATCGTGTCGCCACACGAGACGATCAGCGTGAGCATGCTGGCGCGGACACAATTCGCGACGTCGGATTGGCTCTCTGCGGAGAAAGAAGCGAAGATCCTGCGGGCGCTGGGATATGACCGGTCGGTCGTGGGGCCGATGCTGGTTCGATCCTATGCGATGCAGAAGCGGTGGCCGGACATTCTGGCCGATATTCCGGCGGTCGCGGCGAAGCCGGAGGAGCAGGCGATGAACCTGGCCTTGCGGAGCGTCGCATACTTCGGGATGGGTGATCTGAACCAGGCGCAGAGCCTGGTGGAGGCGGCTGGCAAGCTGTCGCCGGATGAGGTGCTGGTCCATTTGCAGCGGGCGCGGATTGCGTTGGCGCGAAAAGATGCTGAGTTGGGTC
>JACMOE010000661.1 GCA_014378185.1 Gemmatimonadaceae bacterium
AGGTAAAGGCCGGCAAGATCGACAGGAAGACCGCCGATGAGCAGCTCAAGGCGTGGCGCGAGGCACACAAGCCGTCCAAGCCCTGACCGCTCGCCGCTCCATTTCACAGGTACGGCAACAACACCGCGGCGCTGCTCGCCGCGGTGTTGTTGTCGTACCTGTGACACCCTGTCCTCTTCCGTACGCTCGTCGAGCCAGCCGCTCGACCTCACGGCCGCCGCTCCGCCACGAAAGGTCGTTACCTCTTCCCGCCCCTCCGCGCCGCCCGTACCTTAGCGCCACTCTAGTACCGGCGAGGCGCGCTCGATGGGTCAGCAAGTCGTCCAGGAGCGGATCATGGAGAGAACAGTGCGGCAACTCAAGACCATCTCGCCCGACGCCATTCCACGCGCCATCCAGAAGGCTGAGCGGTATCGCCTGCTCAACCAGTCGTGGGCCACGGAGAGCATCTGTCGCGACATCCTGGAAGTCGAGCCGGCCAACCAGCCCGTGCTGGTGATGTACCTGCTGTCGCTCACCGACCAATTCGGGACTGAATCGAGCGAGCTCGTGAAGCGCGCGCATGCGGTGCGCGCACGACTCTCGGACGAATACCAGCAGCACTACTACGCCGGCATCATCGACGAGCGGCTCGGCCACGCAAAGCTGCTGCACGGCGCCATGCACGCCGATGCCATTGCGGAGCGACTGTTCCAAACAGCCATGGCGTCGTTCGAGCGTGCCGAGCAGCTCCGCAAGCCCGGCAACGACGATGCCATCCTCCGTTGGAATACTTGCGCGCGGACCATCGAGCGACTGCATCTCCAGGATGATTCGGAGGGAACGTATGAGCCGCATTTCGGGGAGTAGTCTCACGCTTGTCGTCCTGAGCAAAGCGAAGGACCTGCTTCTGCTGGTGCTGCTGATCACGGTCCCGCACATCGCGACAGCCCAGCTCACCGCTGGCCAGAACTCGGCAGAGCGAGAGCTGTTCCGCCTCGAGAACGAATGGGCGCACGCTGTAGTGAAGCGCGATGCCGCGATACTGCATCGCATGACCGCACCGCGCTGGGTCTACTCCGACGAAACGGGCGTGATGGAGCGCGAGGCCGGCATCAAGGCGTTCACCACCGGCACCGACACCGTGCGCGACGCGTCAAACGAACGAATGCGCGCGCTCCTCTACGACAACTCGGCCGTCGTCATCGGCGTACTCGTGATGAAGGGGTCGGGAGCGAGCGGCCCGTTCACCAACCGCTACCGCTATACGGACAGCTGGGTGAAGCTGGATGGCCGGTGGCAGTGCGTCGCGTCGCAGGACTACCTGATTCCGCAACGGAAACGATAGGCAACGCGCGCGAGCTGCCATGCCCGCGCGGTTCATGAAGGTGATCGCCTTTCCCGAGTACTGAGGAACCATGCGCTGCACCTGCCTGACTATCACCGCACTGAGTGTGCTCGGCTGCAGTCGCGATTCCGCGCCGGCACCGGATTCCGCGGGCGCCGCAGCCACGACCGTATCAGGCACGCGCATCGCCGCACCACACACGGGCCCCGCTGGCGAATGGAACGTGCCGGCGGGTGACTACTCGTCGTCCCGCTTCAGCGATCTCGCCCAGATCACGCCGGCCAACGTGAAGAACCTGCACGCCTCGTGGACATTTTCCACCGGCGTGCTTCGCGGCCACGAAGGCCAGCCATTGGTCGCCGGCAACACGATGTACGTCGTCACGCCGTATCCCAACGTCTCCTACGCACTCGACCTCGCGGCTGAAGGCCAGCCGCTCAAGTGGAAGGTG
>JACMOE010000662.1 GCA_014378185.1 Gemmatimonadaceae bacterium
GCGCTCGCCTCGTGGCAGCTGGAGCGGGCGCGCGTGGACCATGGGCGCGCCGGGGCGCATCTCCTGGCGGCTGCGATGCTCGGCTGTATTGCCATCACGTCGCGGCTATGGGCCATGCCACTGCCGTTCGTCGCGGCGCTGGCCCTGCGGGGTGTGGTGGTGGCTGCGCGGAGTCGGGGCGAGGTGTCGGTCCTTCCTCTTGCCGGCGTGGTGCTGTCTGCGGGGGGTGCTGCGCTGTCGGCGTTCGATCAGCTCGCCAGCCGGTCGGCGTATTCGTATGTGCCCTTCCTGACGCGGTCGTCCCTGTCGGCGCTGTGCGCATCGGTTGGTCTCGCGGTGGCGGGCGAGCTCATCGGGCGTGGGCGGGGTGGCTCGGCATCGGTCGGCGGGCGATCGATGCGTATGGGCGTGCTGATCGGCTTCCTCATCGTGTGGGGGCGGATGGAGGTTGCCCAGGCGTATAGTCCCGACCTCGCCGGGTTCCTGCTCACGTCGTACTACGCGGGCTGCGGTGTGGCGTCGATCGTGGCGGGCCGTCGGTTGGGCATTGGGCGTCTTCGTGTGGCGGGACTCGGGCTGGCGCTCTATGCGGCGTTCAAGGCGGTAGTGGAAGTGACGGACATTGGTTCGGTGGGGCTTCGGGTGGGGTCGTACGCGGCGGTGGGCATGTTTCTGCTGGGAGCGGGCTATCTTTACCGCGAGTCGGGCGGCCGCTTGGGTGGTGATGCCGAGGGCAGCGGGGAGGCCGGATCGGTGGCGGTTTGACCCTTCCCGATGAATTCAGCCGTGAGCAGTTGACACAGCCTGAAACCCCGATAAATTCATGGGGCTACGGGACTTTTGCTCCGTACACCGGCTCACTGCGGCCGACAATATGGGCTTCCGGGCAGGCAGCGGAAGAGGTTCTCAGACCGGCGGATTGATTCCGCTCCCGAGAAGCAACGCAGGACAATTTGACGTCGAGCGGAAGTCGCTCGGCGCGCCTTGGGTCCCCGATCGCGCATGAGAGGCGATCACACCCTGGCGACAGCGGATGGACACCGGCCCGAATTTCGGGCGCTGGTCCACCCGCGTTTGCATTTGCTGACTTGATCTTGTCGCTGGCGCTGATTGGCAGCCTCGACTGACACCTGACGGGTAGATATGGCACGCGAAACTTCGCTCGAGCACTATCGGAACATCGGCATCATGGCGCACATCGATGCCGGGAAGACGACCACGACCGAGCGTATTCTGTACTATACGGGAAAGAACTACAAGATCGGCGAGGTGCATGAAGGCGCCGCGACGATGGATTGGATGGAGCAGGAGCAGGAGCGCGGCATCACCATCACGTCGGCGGCCACCACCTGTTTCTGGATGCGGCACGGCCAGTCGGATGACAAGGGCGATGGGCCGCAGTACCGTATCAACATCATCGACACGCCGGGGCACGTGGACTTCACCGTGGAAGTCGAGCGGTCGCTTCGCGTGCTCGATGGCGCGGTGGCGCTTCTGGATTCTGTCGCCGGTGTCGAGCCGCAGACGGAAACGGTGTGGCGCCAGGCGGACCGGTACAAGGTTCCGCGCATGATCTTCGCGAACAAGATGGACCGGACGGGCGCCGATTTCGAGCGCTGCATGCGAATGATCAAGGATCGTCTCTCGCGTCGTGCGTTCGCGTTGCAGCTCCCGGTGGGATCGGGTGAGCTGTTCACCGGTCACATCGACGTGATCGAGCGCAAGCAGTACATCTTCGACGATTCGACGCTCGGCAAGTCGTTCGCCGTGGTGGACGTGCCCGAGGAGTACAAGGACGCCTGTGAGGCTGCGCGCCACGAGGCGGTGGAAGCCGCGGTGGAGCACGACGAAGAGCTGATGCAGAAGTATCTGGACGGCGAGGAGCTGTCGGTGGACGAGATTCGCCGCGCGATCCGCAAGGCGACGATCGCGATGGAGTTCGTGCCGGTGCTGTGCGGCGCGTCGTTCAAGAACAAGGGCGTGCAGGCGCTGCTCGATGCGGTGCTCGACTACCTGCCGTCGCCCATCGAAGTGCCCGCCATCCAGGGGCACCTGCCGCATCACGACGAGACGTTCGAGGATCGTCAGGTGAACGACGAGGCGCCGTTCGCCGCGCTCGCATTCAAGATCGCGACCGATCCGTTCGTCGGGAAGCTGACATTCTTCCGCGTGTACAGCGGCGTGCTGAAGTCGGGCTCGTACGTGTACAACGCGACGAAGGACAAGCGCGAGCGCGTGGGGCGGTTGCTCCAGATGCACGCGAACAAGCGTGAGGAGATCGAGGAAGTGCGCGCCGGCGACATCGCGGCCGCGATCGGGCTCAAGGACACGCGCACCGGCGACACGATGTGCGACGACGAGCACCCGATCATCCTCGAGGCCATGAAGTTCCCCAACCCCGTCATCGACGTGGCGGTGGAGCCGAAGACCAAGGCCGACCAGGACAAGCTGGCGATCGCGCTCATGAAGCTGTCGGAAGAGGATCCCACCTTCCGCGTGCATTCGGATCCGGAGACGTCGCAGACGATCATCTCGGGCATGGGCGAGTTGCACCTCGAGATCATCGTGGACCGCATGATGCGCGAGTTCAAGGTCGACGCGAATATCGGCCGCCCGCAGGTGGCTTATCGCGAGACGATCAAGAAGCGCGTCGAGAAGGTCGAGGGCAAGTTCATTCGCCAGTCGGGCGGAAAGGGCCAGTACGGCCATTGCGTCATCAACATGCAGCCGTCCGAGCCGGGACAGGGCTTCGTGTTCGAGGACAAGATCGTCGGTGGTACCATTCCCCGTGAGTTCATCGGCCCCATCGAGCAGGGCATCAAGGAAGCACTGGCGAACGGCGTCCTGGCCGGCTACCCGATGGTGGACGTGAAGGTCGAGCTGATTTACGGCTCGTACCACGACGTGGATTCCAGCGAAATGGCATTCAAGATCGCCGGCTCCATGGCGTTCAAGGAAGCGGCAAAGCGGGCGCAGCCCATCATTCTCGAACCGATGATGAACGTCGAGGTCGTCTGCCCCGAGAGCTACATGGGTGACGTGCTCGGCGACCTGTCATCGCGCCGAGGCAAGATCGGTGGCATGACGCAGCGCGGCGAGGCGCAGGTGATCGCCTCGACGGTGCCGCTCTCCGAGATGTTCGGGTATTCCACCAAGCTGCGCTCGATGTCGCAGGGGCGCGCGGTGTACTCGATGGAGTTCGCGCATTACGAGGAAGTGCCGAAGAGCAAGGCCGAAGAGATCATCGCGAAGGTTACACCGAAGTGATAGTCGGACAGTCGGACAGTCGGACTGTCTGACACGAACAACTGAACTCTCCAGACCGAGATAGAGGCATCATGGGAAAGGCAAAGTTCGAGCGCACCAAGCCGCACATGAACGTGGGCACGA
>JACMOE010000663.1 GCA_014378185.1 Gemmatimonadaceae bacterium
ATCGTCACGCCGCGCAGCACGATGACGCGCGCACCAAGCCACACGTTGTCCTCGAGCACGATCGGGGCACTTTCGGGCCGCTCAGTGCGTCGCTCGGGCGCCACGCAATGAAAGTCTGAGTCCATCATGATCACGTGGGTGCCGATGTTGCAATCCGCCCCGATGCTCACCCGCTTCGTCGCGCCGATCGAGCAGCCATAATTGATGAATGTGTTTGCCCCGATGCTCAGCGTGGCGCCGCGCTCGACGGCGAGTTCGGTCGTCGCGATCGTCGAGACGATGCGCACACGATCACCGACGGTGACGCTCCCGCCGCCGCTGACGGAAAGGCGCCCCCATACACGCACCCGCGCGCCGACAGCGGCCCGGCGGAAGTACCAGTGCGCGCGCAGCCATGCACGACCATCGTGCCACAGCGACGCCATCGTCAATGCGGCGCGCGCATCGCCATCAGGCGAGATTGCGCATGAACCGCGCCGGCACGCCACCGACCATCACGTTCGCGGGCACGTTCGCAGTCACGACAGCTCCCGCTGCGACGATGGCACCGTCGCCGATCGCGACGCCGGGCAACACGATCGCGCGCGAGCCAAGCCAGACACCATGGCCGATCACGATCGGCGCTGCGGACAGCGCGCCCGCGCGCTGCTGCGCCGGGCCCAGCTCGTGCGACTCGGTGAGCAGCATCACCTCATGCCCAATGAACACTGCATCGCCGACCGTGACCGAGGCTCCGAGGTTGATCAGCACGCGAATGTTGAACCAGCAGTGCCGCCCGATCGACAGACGACTGTAGATGTCGCCTGGGCCGGTAAGCGTCGGACGGTCGGAGAATTGCGTGCCGTGACCGATATCCACCCCGATCAGTCGCAAGACGAGAGTGCGAATCCGATTGCCAGTATACATCGGGAAGGGCAGCAGCACGGCACTCGCGAACAGGAGCTTCCCATGCATCGACTGGAACTCCTCACGGATCGCGTGCAGCACCCTCATCTGGTTCCTCTTTGGCGTTGTCGCAGGCGCGCTCGATGCCGACGACCGGCGTGTACGCCGGAAAGACCACACAGACGCAAGGTGTTCCTGCACGGCGGTATCGCAGACGAGGTCTCGACCGGCCACCGATCGCGCGATGCGTGCGTCTGACGACGTTATACAGTACCAGTAACCAGCAGGTTGCGCCAGCGACTTTTGCGCGCCCGTCCCCACGCGCTTGGTTTGGCGCCCATGCGTGACTAATTTTTGCGGAGTCAAGGCGCAATACGCAGCGCCGTGATCCACATGTTTCCTTTTGCTCGCCGGCATGTTCTTCTTTGCTGGCTGCGCGTCTTCGCACTGCACATGACCCGTCCACGCTTCCGTATCGGTACCCTCGATCTCGATACGGTGACCTTCGATGGTGCCCTGACGACCATCCGCGACTTGGTCGACAAAGGCGAGGGCGGCGCGGTGTTCACGCCGAATGTCGATCACGTCATGCTCGCCGAACGTGACGTCCGTTTGCGCGACGCCTACTCGCGATCCAGCCTGTCGGTGGCCGACGGGGTGCCGATCGTTTTTGCATCGCGGCTGATCGGCCCGGTGATCCCGGAAAAGGTGTCAGGTTCGGATTTGATCCTACCCCTGATGGAACTGGCCGGCCAGCAACGGTGGCGCGTCTACCTGCTCGGTGGCGCCGATGGCGTCGCCTTCGAGGCAGCTGACATCCTGCGCGAGCAGTACGGCGTCAACATCGTTGGTGTCGACGACTCCATGATCCACCTCACCCCCATGGTGAGCGAGGCGGCGGTTGTGGACCGCATCGCAGCCGCCCAGCCCGACCTGCTGCTGGTGGCACTCGGATGCCCGAAGCAAGAGCTGTTCATTGACAGACTCCGTCCCGTCCTCGGCCGTATCGTCGCAATCGGCGTCGGTGCCAGCCTCGATTTTGTCACGGGTCGAATCAACCGTGCGCCTGGCTGGATGTCGCGTTCTGGCCTGGAGTGGTGCTTCCGCCTCTCGCAGGAGCCACGCCGCCTCTGGAAGCGCTACCTGCTGGTCGACACTCGCTTCGTATTTGTGATGGCCAGGACCTGGATGCGACGCGACTGACGCCTGTGATCAGGTCGAGACGGAGTGCTGCCAGCGGGAGGCCCTGCAGACGCCAGAATCGGCGCGCCCCGCCAGCACCGCACCAGGGCACGACGCGAGCAACGATCTTGCTGCCGCGGCGCGGCTGGTTTAAATCGACTCACCACATCGGGTTGTCGTCGCGCGCTGCCGTTGCACCGAACCTGAATTCGTGAACTGCATGCCACCCGGCCACGCACCTGTCTCTCGTGCGAGGCGCGCCGCGGCGGCGAGAGCGCATGCCAGCAGGAGCGTCGGCACCGCCGTGGCCATGCCGATGTCACCCCAGGCTTGGTTCACGTAGCACGCCATCACCGCCACGCAGGTGCAGGCTGCGACCCGATCCGGCACCGCGCGCGCAAACCGGTAGCTTCGCGCTGCGAGATAGACTCCCACGACGATCGGTGTCCAGATCAGCGCGAACCCGACAATGCCCGCGACCCCGAGCAGCCACAGGACGCTGTTGTGCGCGATCAGCCGGTATTGCGCATACGAACCGGAGATCGACGGCAGCGAGATGAACTCGATGTACTCATGCCCCCAGCCCGAACCGAAGATCCGGTACTGCCGGAGCGTGTAGATCAGATTCGTGTTCTCCAGCTCACGCCAGATCGTGGAGGCGTCGGTGGCGTTGGCCATGCCCATCAATTCGGCGCCGGGGCTGAAGATGCCGGTGGTGATCGAGCGCGAGAGCACCAGATAGACGACGATGAATGGCGACGCGAAGAGCAGCGTGCGGCGAAGCCTGAATTTCAGCCGTCCCGTGGCGAGCGGGATAAGGGTGACGGGCGCCGCCACGAAGGCGACCCACGCCAGGCGTCGATCGTTGACGACGATCGCGGTCAGCATCGTCGCGAAGATCGGCAGGAACAGCAGCAGCCTTCGCCACAAGGGCCGATGCAGCCAGACGGCGAGCCACAGGAAGAACACCGCCACGTAGGGAACCGAATCCTGATGCCCCGTCATGTACGGCACCTCGTAATTCCGTGCCCAGACGTCGCGGCTCATGAAGTACAGTCCCGCCAGGGCCTTGAGCACCGTCGCTGCCGTCACGAGCAGGGCAGCCTTCCGGAAGTCACGCATGTCACGCAACGCGTACATGATCACGACGGTCTGGATGGGCAACCAGATGAACGTCCGGATCTGGAACAACGACGAGCGCATATCCCCACCGCGTACCCAACCCCATGCTTCCAGCGCTGCGACTGTACACAACTCGGCTGCCAGGGCGACGTACATCACGTTGGCTGGAGGTGTGCGACCGTCATCCTTATCGACTCGGCTTCCGCTCAGGCTGCGACAGATGATCACCACCAGCAGCAGCGGATAGGCCAGTTCATGGCCGGTCAGCGAGAGGAAACTGAAGTCGGTAACCTTGTTCAGGTACATGTTGAGCGCGTGGTTCCCTGGATTCACTACAAAATCCCACAGCGGTCCGCTCGCGTACGGCACGAAATCGTCGTTGCTCGTCGGCGTGAACAGGAAGCACTCGGCAAAGATCAACGGCAGGACCGTGCGCCGCAGTGGCTGCGCCCAGACCGCATACGCGATCGTCGTCACCAGCGCCGGCAGCAGCCCGTCGAACGCGTCGCCGGTGAGCAGCAGGATCAGCAGACTCGCGGTCAGCACCGAGCCCAGGATCGTCAGCGTCAGCCGACTGCCCATCGCGCGCACGCCTGTGCCAGCTACGACACGACCGAGGCGGGTGTCGTGGTGCGACGGAGCGTCAGGATGCAGGCGTGTGTGCATTGAATGCGCTTACCACCAGTGCATGCGCGAGAGCAGGGCGACATAAATCGCCACCCACGCTGCTACGCCAAGCACCGCCAGACGTAGCCCGCGCATCGGCGAGGCGATGCGCGAGGAGGCGATCGGTATGATGAACGTCGAGAGCAGGATCGACAGTAGTATCAGCTTTCGCATTCGGTCAGCGCACCGCAATCGAGCCGACGAAGTACTCGCGCCCGATGATGTCGATGGTCCGGCGGGACACGTCGATCGTCGGCTCGCCAAGACGTACACAGAGCACTGCGATGTTTGCGTGGCGCGCGATCGGGATCATTGCTGCATTCTCGAGCGGGTTGTCGAGGGCGATGATCATCTGGGCGCGGCGAGCGGTAGCCCCTGTCATGCTCGCCAGCACCTGTTCGACGGCAGCTGGCGTCACTCCCGTCGCGTCGATCAGTTCCACCGTGCCGCGGTCGTACAGGTGTCCTGCATCGGCCAGCATCGAGGCCGCCGCAATTGCGCTTTCGCCGGGCGAGGCCGAGACCACGGCCAGCGTCGACCAGGCGTGACGCGCCGCCGCAAACCAGATGCGTGACCAGTCGCCGTCCGGGGGCGAGCCGCCATTCATGAGCGGGCGCCGGGCGACACGCTCGACCTGCAATCCGACGCTGTCAAGCGCGGTGTCCAGTTGAATCAGGCCGGCCTCGAGCAACGCCACACGAAGAAAGGGGCTCGAGATGGTGATCGCCGCACCGGGTGCACTTGCGTCATCCACGGGAATCGAGATCAGTCCCGAGCGAGCGAGGCTTGGCAGCACCGACTGGATCAGTTGCATGCGATCCGCGTGCGAGCCTGGCTCCGGGTTCGCCGCCGAGGCAACCGTATCGACGGCCGCGTCGGCGCGGGCACGGGCATCGGTGTAGCGGATCGCCACCTCGTCGATGGGTGCGGTACCATCGATGCGCACCGAGCGCACGATCGCCTCCAGACAGAGAATCAGCGACCGGTCGCCGAGAGCCAGCTGATTCCAGAGTCGTGCCACGTTCTCGGGCACATCACGATCGCCGAGCGGCTGCAGCGTCAGCATGGAAGCAAGGTCCGGCGCCAGCGAAGCCGGGGGCACCGCCGGCTCCTCGTGTGGCGGGTCATTATTGATCATGCGTCGCTCCTTGGGTGCGTCGTACGACTCGTGCGCACCCATGCAGAGCGCTTGCCGACTCGCGCCGTAGGCACGGCCAGCTTCCAGGCCACGAAGAGCGGCGCCCACAGCAGGTCCATTAGGGTGCGCATGGGTCGCTGTGTCATCGCGCAGCCACGGGCGATGTAGGCCAGTAGGCCGACCA
>JACMOE010000664.1 GCA_014378185.1 Gemmatimonadaceae bacterium
CAGTTCCTGAAGGGTGGAGATGCCGTCCTCCCCGAAATGGTCGGCGGAGATGTTCGTGATGATCGCGGCATGGGCACGCGTAACAGCCAGTCCGGGGCGGAGGATGCCACCGCGTGCCGTCTCCAGCACGGCCGCATCGACGCCGGCTTGCCGCAGCACGGTGCGTGCACCCGCTGGACCGGAAAAATCGCCAGACTCCAGCTGCATGTCACCAGCGAACACGCCGTCGCTGCAGCTCCAGCCTGGCGTGACGCCAGCCGCCCACCACATGGCAACGAGCAGGCGCGTCGTGGTCGTCTTGCCATTCGATCCCGTGACGAGTGCGATGGGGATGTCCCGGACGTCCGGCCACGCGATGTCGGCCGGATCCGGCACGGCATCCAGCGGCCAGCTGAGCGATCCTGTCCCGCTACCCACCGTCAGCCACTCGTCGTCGAACGTCGCGGAGGCGCCGAGGGCGCATGCGTGCGCAGCCGTGGCGGCGGGGTTCGGATGCGTGCGACGCTCGCTCTCCGCCAGCGAGGCCAAGCGGGTCGTGGCCGGTCAGTGCGCCACGGGAAGCGCATGTGCCTCCGCCAACGTCCACGCCTGCTCGTTGACTTCCGTTGCCGTGAGCAGCACGTCCACCGGCGCAGCGAGAAACAGCGTGGCGCCCCCCGGATGCACGCGCGTTCGCAGCTCGGGCGCACCCCACGCGAGCGCACGAACCAGCGCGTCGGCGTGCAGGGCCCACGCGGCTGTCAACGACGCGCGGTTGCCCTTGTCGCACGCCACCTCCAACACGGCGCCGCAGCGCACGCTGTACAGGTTTGGCCCGAACAGCCGTCGCGAATCCACAATGTGCGGCAGGACCGCTGCCGGGAGCGTCAGCGCAACCTGGGGGTCCGGGGCAGCCACGCGTTCAGTCGTTCGCTTCGCGCGCCGGAATCACGCCCCGGGCATCGCGATGCAGCACCAGCTCGTCCACGCGCGACGACCACGTGATGGGCATCGGATGATGGGCCGGCGGCGTTTGCGCCGGTACGCCATCGTCGGCTGGCGCCTCTTCCGTGACCGCCGCGCGCGCCACGGAGCGCGCGGGACGTGCCACCGGCACATGCGATTCCCGCTCGACAGCATTGAAGTTCACGATCTGCTTCCAGCCGCGGGCGAGTGCGTCGGCAAAGATCAGCACCAGGTCACCAGGCCGTGCCATGCACAGCGCCGCGTCGATCGCCGCTTGCTCGTCAACGATCAACGTGATGCGCTCATCGGGAATTCCGTTGACGCGCAGCGCGTTCGCCAACATCACTGGCACGTCGTCAACGCCGCGACCCCGAGGGCCATCGTCGCGCCGGCAGATGTAGGCATCGAAGTCCGCAGCGGCCGCAACAGCGCCAATGGCGTGGATGTCCTCGTCGCGCCGATCGCCCGGCGCGGCCAGCACGCAGATACGACGACCCTTCACGCCCATGCGGTTCACCAACTGGCACAGCGCGCTCACGGCATGCGCATTGTGCCCGTAGTCGTAGAGCACGCGGAACGGGTGCTCGTCATACACGTTGAGCCGGCCGGGCGCCTGGAAGAACGTGGTGTCGAAGGTGCGCAGGCCGTGACGGATGTCCTCCAGGCGCACGCCCATGGAGAATGCCATGGCCGCGGCGAACATCGCGTTCTGCACGTTGAACGTGGCGCGTCCCTCCAGCGTGGCCGGAATGAGGTGCGTCCACAGCAACGGGATGTGCGCACCGTGATCGTAGATGGTGATCATGTGCCCGTTCACGCCGGCCTCGATGGCGCAGGCCCGGCCACCAGCGCGGATGTGCTCGCGCACGACGTCATGCGCAGGATCCATCGTCACGTAGCACACGTGCTTCGCGTCGGTATACGCGGCCATCCGCAGCGTAAGCGGATCGTCGGCATTGAGCACGGCTGTGTCCGTGGCCACTTCCACGATGGTGCGCTTCACGGCCGCGAGCTGCTCCAGCGTCTCGATGCCCTTCTGCCCCAGGTGGTCGGGCTGGATGTTCAGCACCGCACCCACATCCACGTGCCGCATCGCCATCCCCGCGCGCAGCAGTCCGCCGCGGTCCGTCTCGAGAACCGCCACCTCCACCGCCGGATCGCTCAGCACGATGCGCGCCGAGGTGGGGCCGGTCATGTCGCCCTCCACGGTGCGCTGGCCATCGATGTAGATGCCATCCGTCGTCGTGAGCCCCACGCGCTTGCCCGCCAGCTTGTGAATGTGCGCGAGCAGTCGCGGCGTGGTCGTCTTGCCGTTCGTGCCGGTAATCGCCGCAATGGGTACCGTGCTCGGCGCATCCTTTGGAAACAGCATGTCGATCACCTTCCCCGCCGCATCGCGCGGGCGCCCTTCACTGGGCGCCGCATGCATGCGGAAGCCGGGTGCCGCATTCACCTCGCATACCGCGCCGCCAACATCCTTGTACGACTGCGTGATGTCCGGCGACAGGAAGTCCACACCCCCGATGTCGAGGCCGATCGCCTGGATCGCCCGCACCGCCATCTCGGCGTTGTCCGGATGTACGACATCCGTCATGTCGGTCGCCGTGCCGCCCGTGGACAGATTTGCCGTGAGCCGGAGGTACACGTCGGCTCCAGCGGCCGGAATCGACGCCGGCGTCAGCCCGCCTTTGGACAACAGCGTAAGCGCCTGATGATCCAGCTCGATCTGCGTGAGCACCTTCTCGTGCCCGATGCCGCGACGGGGATCGGCATTCACCTTGACCACGAGCTCGGCGATGGTGTGCACGCCATCGCCCACCACCTTGCCGGGCTCGCGCTTCGACACCGCCACCAGCTCGCCGTTCACCACCAGCATGCGATGGTCGTGCCCCACGATGAAGCTCTCCACGATCACGCTGCGCGAGTGCTCCAGCGCCTTCGTGAATCCGGCGGTCACCTCGTCCGCAGTGGTGAGCGAGATGGATACGCCGCGCCCATGATTCCCATTGTATGGCTTGGTGACGACGGGATATCCCATGCGCTCAGCGGCGGCGACGGCGTGCTCCGCCGTTTGCACGAGCTTTTGTTTTGGCACGGGCAGGCCAAGCCGGGAGAGGATTCGGTTGGTCTCCTCCTTGTCGCCCGCGAGTTCCACCGCAACGTGCGACGTGCGACCAGTGATCGTGGCCTGGATGCGCTGCTGATGGCAGCCGTAGCCGAGCTGGATGAGGCTCTGGTCGTTGAGCCGGAGCCACGGGATGCCGCGCTTCTCCGCCGCATGCACGATACTCGCGGTGCTGGGGCCGAGGGCGCGGCGCTGTGCGTAGCGAATGAAGCCGTCGCGCCTGGCGATGAGGTCGAAGGCGTCGTCGAGGTGACCGGCAGGCCGCAGTGCGCGCGGCAGAAGCGAATGGAGCAGGTCCAGCGCGACGTGCGCCGCCTCGATCCCCACCTCCTGCTGCTCGTATTCGAATACCACATCGTACACGCCGGGCCGCGACGTCCCGCGCGTCTTGCCGAACGTCACCTTTACCCCCGCCACGTTCTGGAGCTCGATCGCCACGTGCTCCAGCACGTGCCCCATCCAGGTGCCTTCGTCCTCGGACATCCGTCGCACGAATCCGCCCGGCTCGCCATAGGAGCAGCCGTGCTCGTTGAGGCCGGGCAGTGCGACGAGCAGTGCGTCGATGAAGTCGCGGCCCAGTCGGCTCGTGGGCCACTGCTCCAGCTCGCCCAAATCGAGCACCAGCCGGATCACGGGAAAGTGCGCATAGTGGCTTGGCCCCACATACACGGACTTGTCGAGAATATCCATATGCGTCAGTGCCCCGTCACGAACGTGGATGCGCCTTGCGCGGCCCGCGCATGGAGGTCGAACGTGGCGCCCGACTGGAGGACATGCACCTTCACACCGGTGAGCGTCAGCTCGTCGCCAGGTTTTGCCTCCGCGATGGACGACACCTGCACGTCGGCCGGATCCACGATGGTCACTGCCCCGGAACCCGCCACTTCGATCACGTCGTCCGGACCAATGAAGGCGGCCGTATCCTCATCGACGCCCAGTCCGATCGCGAATGGATTGTACGCCAGCGCCGTGAGCAGGCGTCCCAACCGCTCGCGCTGCCGGAAGTGCTGGTCGATGATCACCCGGTTGGTGAGTCCCAGGCCGGCGCACATCGTCACCATGCCGGCGCGTGGGGTGGCCCCTTCGTCGCCGTAGGCGATCATGTGCTCGCTGAGAAACGCCGCACCGGCACTCGTGCCCGCGATGGGCACGCCGGCCGCGTTCCGGTCGCGCAGCAGTTTCGCGGCGGGCGTGCCGCCCAGCGTGGACGTGAGCTTGAGCTGGTTCCCGCCGGCGATGAAGATGCCCGTTGCGCCCCCCAACCAGGCCAGCCAATCCGCATCGTCGCAATCGATGCGGTGCTCGAAGTGCAACGATTTCGTTGCCGCGACACCCAGTCGCGCGAATACGCGTTCGTAGAACGTGCCGATGTCCGGCTCGTTGGACGCCGTGGGTATGATCGCGATGCGCGCCGACGCGCCTCCGCTCAGCGAGAGGAAGCGCGCCAGTATTCCCTCATCGAGCAACTTGCCGCCAATGGGAATGATCCAGCCGCGAGGGGTGCCGGGATACGCGCGCGAAGGCATGACGCGGAAGCTAGCGCCCCCTACAGCCCGCGCACCCAGATGTTGCGGAAGCTGATCGGTTCGCTCTTGTCGCCATGTGCCTGGAGCTTGATGGGCGCACCGTCATACGCTGTGTAGAACGGCGCGCCGATGTAGCGCGTCTCGCCCGTGAGGGTGTAGTTGCTCTGCACGAGTACGCCGTTGTGCAGTACCGTCACGCGCGCGGGAGAGACCAACGCACCGCCAGCGGCAAAAGCAGGCGCCGTCCAGATCACGTCGTAGGCCTGCCACTCACCCGGCTGCCGGCTCGCGTTCACCAGGGGAGCGGACTGCTTGTAGATGCTCGCCGCCTGCCCGTTGACGTAGGTGGCGTTCTGGTACGAATCCATGATCTGCAACTCGTAGCCGGCGTCCTCGGTTCCGGTGGACGCGAGGAACACGCCGCTGTTGCCGCGGCCCTGATCCGTACCCGTGATGTTGCTGGGCACACGCCACTCGAGATGCAGTTGGTAGCTCTTGAAGCTGCGCTTCGTCTCGATGTTGCCGGTGGCCTTGTTGACCGTGAACATGCCGTCGGACACCAGCCAGCTCGCTGGCGTCTTGTCCTTGGTGTTCACCCATTCGTCCAGCCCACGTCCGTCGAACAGCCGAATGGCGTCGGAGGGCGGCTCGCGATCCGTGGCGCCTGGGGTGACGACGCGCGGCACCGGTGTCCACTGCTCGGTGTCGGCAGGCTTGGGCGCGGTGGCAGGCTGCTGAGCGCGCGCGCAGCCCGCGACGACGACGACGAGGGCGAGGCTGCGAAGCGAATGGCGCATGGGCATCATGACGTCTGCGGTTGAGGGAAGAATCCAATACCGTATGTTCGCGCACAGCCCATGCCGCTGCAACTGCATGGCGGGGAACCGCGGAAAGGCGGTCGCGCCGAATTCATGTCGCAATGCGCGTAAGGATGTCATGCACCAGCCGACTGCCGAACTCCAGCGCCGCCAAGGACACGCGCTCATCGTGGCCATGCATGCGCCCCTCGTCGTCCGCATCCAGAGGAAAGGGCAGCAAGCCGTAGGTTGCAACCCCCCACTGCCGGAGGAGCGCGCTCTCCGTGGCACCCGTGCTCAGGTACGGCACGGTGATGATGCCGGGATCGATGGCCGACACACTCTCACGGATGGCCGCAAACATCGGCGTGTCATGCGCCGAGACGGGCGCGTCGGTGCCACTCGAGACCACGACGATCTCGACGTTGACGTCGCCAACCACCTGCTGCAGCCGGTCCAACACTTCCGTGATGGAATCACCTGGGAGAGTGCGCACGCTCACGGTGGCCACCGCCTCGGTGGGAATGACGTTGTGCCGCGAACCGCCTGCAAGGATGGTGGGTGAGATGCCGGTGCGCAGGATGGCATTGAACGTCGGCGTGCGGCTCAGTACCTCGTATCCGCGACGCGCAATCTCGATCTCCCCGGAAGTGGCGTCGACCATGGCGCGTGCGACGTGGGCCTCCGGCCAGATGGCGCCGAGGCGGCGAAAGAACTCGCGCGTCGTGGGAAGCAGTTGTACCGCCTCCTCGTGCACGCCGATACGGGCGACGGCCCGGGCGAGCCGAACCACCGCATTGTCGGTCAGCGGCACGGATGCGTGGCCGCCGGTTCCGTGCACCCGCACCTCCACCACGTGCGGCACTTTTTCCGTGGTCTGCACGGCGGCGTAAAGCGGCCGTCCACCCACCACGCGCACGCGACCACCCTCATTGAGTGCAAATTCCGCACGGATCAGCTGGGGGTGGTGCGCGATGAGCCACGCGAGTCCGGCGTCGCCCGCCATTTCCTCATCCGGTGTGGCCGCGAAGATGATGTCGCGACACAA
>JACMOE010000665.1 GCA_014378185.1 Gemmatimonadaceae bacterium
TGGAACGTCGGCGGTGCTGCTGGGCTGGAGGCTGGCGACGATCGATGTCGACCTCGCCATGCGCCCGGATGACGATGCGTTGCTCCGTGCCATACCCGCGGTGAAGGAGGAGCTGGATATCAACGTCGAACTGGCCTCGCCCGCCGACTTCATTCCATTACCGCTGGGTTGGGAAGATCGCAGTCCGTTGATCGCGAAACGATTTGTCGCCAGTGACGCCCGCGTGGCTTCGGATCGACGCCACATGGGGGTCGCTACGATCCAACCCGCGCTTTCAGCAGCTCATCGCTCATTAGCCACGCTACGCGCTCGCGCGACCCGCCCTCCCTCACCGCACACTCATCCATGCGCCGCTACATAACACTGCTCGCTCCGTTGATCGCGATCTCCACCGCCGGCGCGCAGTCCGTCAGTCCGCTCCCGCCGGAGTACCAGCGCCTCGCCGCCGACGTCCTCACCGAGGCGGTGAACACCAACACCACGGCGTCGTCCGGCAGCACCACGGTGCTGGCGCGCAAGCTCAAGGTGCGCCTGCTCGCCGCCGGCTACCCTGCCAGCGACATCCACATCGTCGGATCCGACCCGAAGAACCAGAACCTCATCGTCCGGCTTCGCGGGCGCGCCACCGGCAAGAAGCCGATCCTCCTCGCCGCACATCTCGACGTCGTCGAGGCGAACAAGGCCGACTGGACGCATGACCCCTTCGTCCTGCGCCGCGAGAACGGCTTCTTCCTCGGCCGCGGCGCGGAGGACGACAAGTCGGGTGTCACGGTCCTCATCACGAACCTCATCCGCTGGCGTCGCGAACGCTGGTCGCCAGATCGCGACATCATCGCCCTCTTCACTGCCGACGAAGAAACCACCGCCCAGAAGGGCATGCGGTGGGTCCTCGCGCACCAGCGACCCCTGATCGATGCCGAGTATGCGCTCAACACGGACGGCGGCGGCGTGGAGTTGGCCAACGGCAAGCCGCGTGCATTCGACGTCGATGCCAGCGAGAAGGTGTTCGTCACCTTTCAACTCGAAGCCTCGAATCCCGGTGGGCACAGCTCACGCCCGCGACGAGACAACGCGATTTATGCACTGAGCCACGCACTTACGCGGCTCGAGGCCCACGCCTTCGCACCGAAGCTCAACGAGGTCACGCGCACCCAGCTGGAACGCTCGGCTGCACTGTATGCTCCTGACACCGCCGCAGACATGCGGCTCATTGCCAGTGGCTATTCCAGCGCGACACCCGGCGCCGACGCACAGGCCGCGATGGCTCGCCTCTCCCGTGACCCGTCGTTCAACGCACTGTTCCGCACCACCTGCGTGGCGACGATGCTCCAGGGCGGCCATGCCGAGAATGCGCTGCCGCAGCGGGCGCGCGCCACGGTGAATTGCCGGATGTTGCCCAACGACCCGCCCGCAGACGTGGAGCGCATCATTCGTGGCGTGGCTGGTGATTCGGTAGCCGTTACCGTGTCCTACCCCCCGGTGCAGAGCGACCCGTCACCGCTGCGCCCCGAACTGATCGCGCTGTTGGACCGGCTGTCGGCTCGGTACTTTCCCGGTGCTCCGGTGATTCCCGTGATGGCGCTGGGCGCGAGCGACGGCTTGTACCTTCGCAATGCCGGCATTCCCACCTATTCTCCAAGCGCGATCGCCGAAGTGGATGGCGAGGCAAATGCGCATGGATTGAACGAGAAAGTGCGGGAGAAGAGCATCCACGACGCCGTGGCGTTCTGGAATGACATGCTGAAGGGCCTGGCGGGCGGCATGACACCGTAGCTCGTGTCATCCCGAGCAAGCGAAGCGGTAACGCAGTCATCCTGAGCAAGCGAAGCGCGTCGAAGGATCTGCTCTCCTCACCTCTCACACCCCTGCCAGTGCATCCACGTTCTTGCCTCGCCTTCCTCCTGCTGGTTCCGGCAGCGATGTCCGGCGCGCAGTCGACGACAGCACTTCGCAACGCCAACTGGCCCGTGTACGGCGGCAGCGACGACCACACGCACTACACCACGCTCAGCCAGATCACGCCGGCAAACGTCAAGCGGTTGAAGGTCGCGTGGACATTCGACACGCATGACGCATTCGCTGGTTCGGAGATGCAGTCGAATCCCATTGTGGTGGACGGCGTGCTCTACGCCACCACGCCCAAGCTCCAGGTGTTCGCGCTCGATGCCGCCAGCGGCAAGCAGCTCTGGCGCTTCGACCCCAACAACGGCAAGCCGCCAGCGTCGCGCTTTCGGCACCGCGGCGTGGTGGTCACCGGCGACCGGGTGATCTTCAACTATCGCAACCGCCTGTACGCGCTCGACAAGCGCACCGGCATGCCGATCAAGTCATTCGGCGACAGCGGCTGGGTCGATCTCCGCGCGGGACTCGGCCGGCCGGTGGAAGGGCTATCGGTAGGCGCCAGCTCGCCCGGCGTGGTATTCGAGGACCTGCTCATCATGGGCAGCACCGTACCGGAGGCCCTGCCGAGTGCACCCGGCGACATCCGTGCCTTCGACGTGAAGACCGGAGCGTTGCGGTGGAGCTTCCATACTATTCCGCATCCGGGCGAACCCGGCTACGACACGTGGCCGCCTGAAGCATGGAAGATTTCCGGCGGCGTGAACGCGTGGTCTGGCGTCACCCTGGATGCGAAGCGCGGTCGGGTGTTCGTCGCCACGGGGTCCGCATCGTACGACTTCTATGGGGGCAACCGGCTCGGCGACAACCTCTTCGCCAACAGCGTCATTGCCCTCGACGCGCGCACCGGCGCGCGCGTGTGGCACTACCAGGTGATCAAGCACGACCTCTGGGATCGCGACCTGCCCGCGGCGCCAATGCTCGTGAGCGTCACGCGCAGTGGCAAGCCCGTGGATGCCGTCGCCCAGATCACCAAGACGGGACATGTCTACGTGCTCGATCGTGATACCGGCGCGCCGCTGTTTCCTGTTGCCGAGCATCCGATGCCCGCCGCCGTGCTGCCCGGCGACCGCACCGCGCCGACGCAGCACTTTCCCGTATCGCCGCCGCCGTTCTCGCGGCAACAGATCACGCGCAACGATCTCACCACGCGCACTCCCGCGGCGCATGCGTCGGCGCTGAAGCTGTTCAACGAGTTCGGCACGAAGCACCCGTTCGACCCACCGAACGAGAAGGGTACCATCATCTTCCCCGGGGTGGACGGCGGTGGCGAGTGGGGCGGGCCAGCATTCGACCCCGCGAGTGGCCTGCTGTACGTGAACGCGAACGAGATGGCGTGGTTGCTGAAGCTCGTGCCTCGAAGCGACAAGTCCCTGTATGCGGCCAACTGTGCGAGCTGCCACGGCGATAATCGCCGGGGCAATGCGATGGCGCCGAGCCTGGTGGACGTCGGCGCGCGACGCTCGCGCGAACAGTTGTCGCTGATGATTCGTGAGGGCTCGGGCCGCATGCCGGCGTTCGCGAGTGCGCTCGAAGGCAATGCCATCACAGACCTGGTGAACTTCCTGCTCACCGGCAAGGATGCATCCGTCGCGGCCGGCCCTGACAAGTTCGGCGTGCCGTATCGCAACGCGTACTTCGACATCTTCCTGGATCACGAGGGCTACCCGGCCATCAAGCCACCCTGGGGCACGTTGAACGCGATCGACCTCAACAAGGGCACCATCCGCTGGTCGGTGCCGCTTGGTGTCTATCCAAAGTTGGCGGCAAAGGGTCTCACGCGCACGGGCACGGACAACTACGGTGGCGCCATCGTCACGGAGAACGGGTTGCTGCTCATCGGCGCGACGACGTACGACAACACGTTCCGCGCGTTCGACAAACGGACGGGCCGAGTGCTGTGGTCCACGAAGCTGCCAGCGGCGGGCAACGCGACGCCGTCCACGTACATGGTGGATGGCGTGCAGTACATCGTCATAGCCTGCGGCGGAGGAAAGAACGGTGCGCCGAGTGGCGGGACGTACGTGGCGTTTGCACTGGATGGGGGGCAGTGAGCGCCGGCATCGAATAGCTCGATGGCCGCGACCCGTGATTCCGATGGGCCCTGCTCCAACTTAGATTGGCGCATGCCCCAGCCCCCCGACGACTCGCCGGACGACGGACGCTTCCGCCAGAACCTCGTCCGCGTCATGAGCGTGGAGGTCGTAACGCTCCTCCTGCTCTGGTTGCTCCAGCATCGGTACTCCCGCTGATGCGCGCCATGCACCCGCTCAACTGGGTGGTTGTCGGCGCCTGGCTTGCCTACGTCGCCATCGACGGACTACGGCGAGCCAAGGGCACCAGCAACATCGAGGGCTATTTCCTCGCTGACCGCAACCTCCCATGGTGGGCCGTCGGGCTCTCCGTGATGGCCACGCAACTTTCCGCGGTCACCATGATCGGTACCACGGGCCAGGGCGCGGTGGACGGCATGCGCTTCGTCCAGTTCTACTTCGGCCTGCCGCTCGCGATGGTGATCCTCGGCGTCACCCTTGTGCCGTTCCTGCATCGCGCGAAGGTGTTTACCGCCTACGAATTCCTCGAGCGGCGCTTCGACGCAAAGACCCGCTCACTCACCGCGTTCCTCTTCCTTCTGTCGCGCGGCATGTCGTGCGGCACCATCCTCGCCGCTCCGGCCGTCGTCTTCTCCGCGATCTTCGGCTGGCCCATCGGCTGGAGTGTGCTCATCATGGGCGTTCCCACGGTCATCTACACGATGATCGGTGGCGTGCAGGCCGTCACCTGGGCGGACGTCAAGCAGATGGTGCTCATCGTCGTCGCCATCACCGCGATGGTCACCGTGCTCCTTGTCCGCATTCCGGTGTCACCAGGCGACGCCCTCCACCTCGCCGGTGCCACTGGCCGCCTGCGCGTGTTCGACTTCAGCTTCAGCCTCAAGAACACGTACACCTTCTGGTCCGGCATGATCGGCGGCACGTTCCTCATGCTGTCGTACTTCGGCACGGACCAGAGCCAGGTACAGCGCTACCTCACCGCGCGGTCCGTCAACGAGGCGCGCAGCTCGCTGCTCATCAGCGCGTACTGGAAGATTCCGCTTCAGGCGGCCATCCTGCTCATCGGCGTGCTGGTGTTCGTGTTCTACCAGTTCGTGGCGCCTCCCCTGCCCTTCAACCCCGTGCAGGAGGCCAAGGTACGCGACGCGAAACCCGCCGCCCTCGCGTCGCTGCATGCGCGCTACGAAACCGTCGTTGCCA
>JACMOE010000666.1 GCA_014378185.1 Gemmatimonadaceae bacterium
CACGCTGTTTTCGGCCGACCTGCTGCCGCCCGACGCCTACGCCGCCGAGCTGCGCCGCTACCTGCGCGACGCCTGGAACCTGGCCGACGGCGACTACCGCATCCTGGCCCGCGAAGCGTCTGGCTATCATCAGCTCGAAACGATCTTCCTGCGGCTGGATCTCGCCGACGCGATTCGAGTTCGGAGAACGTCGGGTACACGATCGCTCGACGTGACTGGCGCCGTTGACGGGGAGCTGCTGGGCCCGGTCGAGCGCAACCTGGCATGGCGCGCCGCGACGGCGTACTTCGAGGCGAGTGGCATGTCGGGCGGGTTCGTCATCGAGCTGGAGAAGCGGATTCCCATTGGCGGTGGACTGGGCGGCGGCAGCGCAGATGCTGGTGCCGTGCTTCGTGCGCTCGACGCCATGAGTGACGTGGCGCTGGGCTGGCCCGCAGTGGCGGGTCTCGCCGGGCGGCTCGGCGCGGACGTGCCCTTTCTCGCGAGCGAGAGCGTGTACGCGCTGGCGTGGGGTCGCGGCGAACGAATGCTCGCGCTCGCGGCGCCGCCGGCGCGCGACGTGGCGCTCCTCGTTCCCGCCTTCGCCGTCCACACCGCCGACGCCTTCGGGTGGCTCGCCGCACGCGACGTGCAGTCCGGTGGCGATCCAGAGCTGCTCGCGCCGTTCGAGGTGGGGGCGCTGAGCGACTGGGGCGGTATTGCGGGCGTGGCGCGGAATGATTTCGAGCCGGTGGTCGCGGAGCGTCATCCCGTGATCGTGGAGCATGTGGCGGCGCTGCGTTTTGCGGGATGTCAGATCGCGATGCTCACCGGTTCCGGCTCCACGGTATTCGGGGTAGCGGGAGCGAGTGGCGGTGGGGAGGCGTTGATCCGTGCGCTTGCCGGCGCGGGCGACGGCGCGCGCTACATTCACACGCGAACGGCCGTGCGAGTTGAGCCCGTCGTCGTGATCGAGTAGGTTTGTGGGCTCGTGGAGCTTGCTGCCCCTTCGTCCAACGGCAGGACAGCGGCCTTTGGAGCCGCGAATCTTGGTTCGAATCCAAGAGGGGCAACTGCGGTTCGCCGTGATTGACCAAGTCGCTGCAATACCTTAGCTTACAGGGCTCTGCATGGACGGCCTCGCCGTACCCTCACACGGGTTCAAGCTGTTGTCGGGTACGGGGAACCGTCCGCTGGCAGAAGAAATCGCGAAACAGCTGGGCATCGGGTTGTGCAAGTTGACGTGCAACCGGTTTGCCGATGGCGAGATCTTCGTCCGGATCGATGAGAACGTCCGGGGCAATGACGTGTTCATCGTGCAGAGCACCAATCCGCCGTCCGAGAACATCATGGAGATGCTGCTCCTGATCGACGCGGCGAAGCGGGCGAGCGCGGCGCGCGTCACGGTGGTGATGCCGTACTACGGCTATGCTCGGCAGGACCGCAAGGACCAGCCGCGTGTGGCCATTGGGGCCAAGCTTCTGGCGAACATGATCACGGGGGCGGGCGCCGACCGGGTGCTCGGCATCGATTTCCATCAGCACCAGTTGCAGGGGTTCTTCGACATTCCCGTCGATCATCTCTATGCGATGCCGGTGCTGACGCAGCACTTCAAGAAGAAGCAATTGAAGGACACGGTGGTGGTGGCGCCGGATGTGGGATCGGCGAAGATGGCGCGTGGGTTCGCCAAGCGGCTCGATGCCTCCCTGGCCATCATCGACAAGCGCCGCCCCCGTGCGAACGTGAGCGAAGTGGTGAACGTCGTTGGTGAGGTGGAGGGGCGTGATTGCATCCTCGCCGACGACATGATCGATACGGCGGGCACCATTGCGGAAGCGGCCCATGCGCTGATGCGGCTGGGAGCGAACTCTGTCTATGCCTGTGCCACGCACGCGCTGTTCAGTGGTCCCGCGATCCAGCGGTTGAAGGATTCGCCGATCGTGGAGGTGGCGGTCACCGACACGATCCTGTTGCCGCCGGAGCGGCAGTTCGACCGGTTGACGATCCTGTCGGTTGGCGAGTTGTTGAGCAAGGCAATTCGGTACACGCACGCGGAGCAGAGTGTGAGTTCTCTCTTCGAGTAAAAAGCAGGGGACGGGGGACGGGGGACGGGTTGTTCGTACCGGGGGTCAAGTGTCCGGCGCAGTTGCGGTCCCCGTCACGCGAGCGCAAGCGAGCAGGCCGTCCCCTGTCGAGCGAGCGCAAGCGAGCGACCCGAGCATGTTGTACACCGCGATACGCTGCATTTGCAGCACCGGCATGGTAGGGCGGACGCAGCCGCCTGAGAGTCGCACCGGTTTCGCGGTTCGCTGCAGTCGAAGAACGCATCATCAGGACATCATCAATGGCAAACGCAACACTCAGCGCTGAGACGCGCTCGGATTCCGGCAAGGGCGTGGCGCGCAAGCTGCGCGCAGCGGGTCGCGTCCCCGGCATCGTGTATGGCCACGGCCGTGAGCCGCAGTCGCTCTCCGTCGTCGCGCGCGACCTCGACAAGCTCCTGGGCTCCATCGCCGTCAGCAGCACCGTCGTCGAACTCGGGCTCGGTGGCGCCACCACCAAGACCCTCATTCGCGAAGTCCAGCGCCACCCGTTCAAGAAGATGATCATGCACGTCGACTTCCAGGAACTGGTCGCCGGCGAGAAGGTCATCGTGGACTTGCCGCTCGTGTTCGTGGGCGTGCCAGAAGGCGTGCGCCTCAGCGGCGCGTTGCTCGAGCAGATCCTGCACAAGGTCGAGGTGCGCGTCGATCCGGCGAACATCCCGAACCACATCGACGTGGACGTGTCGCACCTCGCGATGGGCCACTCGTTGCACATTCGCGACCTCGTGCTCCCCGCCGGCATCGAAGTGCTGTCGGAACAGGATGCGACCATCTGCGCCGTGATCGCGCCACGCGCCGCCGTCGAGGCTGCCGCTGCCGAGCCGGGCGCCGCCGAGCCGGAGCTCATCCGGAAGGCGAAGGAAGACGAGGTCGCGAAGTAACATTCGCGCGCTCCTCGCTACACTCGCGCGACGGCTTCGCCCCTCCCGGGCGGAGCCGTCGTCGCATCCAGACCACGAGACGACCGCCATGAAGGTGATGCTGGGCCTCGGCAATCCGGGCAAGGAATACGAGCACACCCGCCACAACGTGGGCTGGTGGCTCGTGGACCATCTCGCGGACCGCTGGCACTTTGACGGATGGAAGAAGGACGGCCAGTCCAGGGTCGCCCAGGGTCACCTCACGGGGGTGAAGGAAGCCGCGCGCCTGATCAAGCCGCAGACGTACATGAACCTGTCCGGCGGCGTGCTGGTGCAGTACGCACGCCGGCCCTTCTGGTCCGCTACGAACGACCTGCTGGTGCTCGTGGACGACGTGGCCATTCCGGCGGGCACATGGCGCCTGCGCGCCGAGGGGGGCGCGGGGGGCCACAATGGGCTCAAGTCCATTCAGCAGGCGATCGGGACGCAGCAGTACGCACGCCTGCGAATTGGCGTCGGGGATCCGGAGCGTGCGGCCGGTGGGCCGCTCACCGACTTTGTGCTGGGGGCAGTAGGCAAGCGCGATGCGGAGGTAATTCGCGCGTTGTTCCCCGTGATGAGCGAGGTGGTGGAGGCGTGGGTACGCGGCGGGATCAAGGATGCGCTCGACGTACAGGCGATCGCCAAAGGTGGCAAGCCGTAATTCGCCGCGGGCACAGGTTCAGGCGTCAGCTCTCAGTCGTTCAGGGGTCAGCTGCAGCCCAACAGCCATCAGCGGTGTGGCGTAATTGGTTTCATGACCTCGGCTGCACACCCCTGATGGCTGTTCGCTGTAGCTGACCCCTGGACGACTGATCGCTTCATGCCGGGCCGTTTGATCACCGGTCCCTCGCGGGACGCACGGCGCGCGTGTACGCGTACAGCACGCGCCTCACCTCATCGAGCCGCTCAAGACACTCGTCGGCCGCAGCCTGATCGAGACAGCCGATATCACGTGCGAGAAGCAGGTGGTTTTCGGTCTCGCGGGCCGTCGCCATCGCCATGTCGAGATAGCGCCCGAATTCAGCCTCGCTCGGCTTTCCCGCCCCTTCCGAGATCTGCGCACCCACCGCGTCCACGGCGCGCAACAGCTGCGAACGCAGGCGAGGGCGAGCGCGGAAGCGGTGGGGGTCCGCAAGACTCGTCAACGCCACAGAGAGTGCGTGTGCCTTCTGCCAGGCAATTATCTTCTTGAAGTCTCGCACGGTCGCAGAATCGCTCGTGCGCGGCGATTCGCGTCATCGCTTCATCGCAACCACAGCCCTTTCCATGCTCAAACTCGGCATCGTCGGCCTTCCCAACGTCGGCAAGTCCACGCTGTTCAATGCGCTCACCAGCGCTGGCGTCCTCGCCGCGAACTACCCCTTTGCCACCAAGGATCCCAACATCGGCCGCGTGAACGTGCCCGACGATCGCCTCGCCGACCTCGCGCGCGTCGTCCAGCCGCAGCGCACGGTACCGGCCGCCGTGGAGTTCGTGGATATCGCCGGCCTCGTGGCCGGCGCGAGCAAGGGCGAGGGACTCGGCAACCAGTTCCTCGCCACCATTCGCGAGACCGACGCCATCGTGCACGTGGTCCGCTGCTTCGATGACGACGATATCCTGCACGTCATGGGCTCCGTCGATCCCGTGCGCGACCGCGAGGTCATCGAGTTCGAACTCGCGCTCGCGGACCTCGCGACCGTGGAGAAGCGACTCGATCGCGTGAAGCGCTCCGCCAAGACCGGCGACAAGGAAGCCCTGGCGGAGTTGCCCACGCTGGAGCGCGCGTACGAATTCCTGAAGGAAGGCAAGGGACTCTGGGAAGCGAAGCTCAACGCGGAGCAGCTCGCACTGCTCAAGCCCCTGTCACTCCTCACGGCCAAGCCCATCCTCTACGCCGCCAACGTCACCGACGCGGAACTGTCGGGTGAGGAAGGCCCGCACCTGCTCGCGCTGCGCAAGGCCATCGAGGCGAGTGGCGAACTGGCGGAGATCGTTCCGTTCTCCGCCAAGATCGAGAGCGAGCTGGCCGAACTGCCGCCCGAAGACCGGCAGGAGTTCCTGGCCACGCTCGGTCTGGAAAGCGCAGGCCTCGACCGGCTGATCAAGGGCGGATTCCACCTGCTCGGCCTTCAGACGTATTTCACCGCGGGCGAGCAGGAAGTGCGCGCGTGGACTATCCATCGTGGCGACACTGCGCCGCAGGCCGCCGGCGTGGTCCACTCCGACTTCGGGCGCGGCTTCATCAAGGCGGAGACCGCGGGCTACGGTGACTTCATCAGCCACGGCGGATGGAAGGGCGTGAAGGACAAGGGGTTGATGCGGCAGGAAGGCAAGGAATACGTCGTGAAGGACGGCGACGTGCTGCTCTTCCGCTTCAACGTCTGAGGCGCTGGGGGAAACATTCCGCAAGTTTCTCACGACGGTTGATCGCTTGACCAAGAGCCCGTTGGATTCCGATGCATTCCGGGCTTAGCTTTCGTCGCTGCTACCTACCCTGCAGGGCCCCCAAACAGATCCCCCGCCGTGAACGCAATCGAGCGCCTCAAAGCCGCGCTGTTCGACCGCTACCGCATTGAGCGCGAGCTCGGCGCCGGCGGCATGGCCACCGTGTACCTCGCCGAGGACTTCAAGCACGAACGCAAGGTCGCGGTCAAGGTGCTCAAGCCGGAACTCGCCGCGGTGCTCGGCGCGGATCGGTTCGTGGTGGAGATCAAGACCACGGCGGCGCTGCAGCATCCGCACATTCTGCCGCTGTTCGACTCGGGAACTGCCGACGGCTTCCTGTTCTACGTGATGCCGTTCATCGCCGGCGAGACGCTGCGTGCAAAGCTCGACCGCGAGACGCAGGTCGGAGTAGAAGAGGCCGTGAAGATCGCGGTCGCCATTGCCGACGCGCTCGACTATGCGCACCGGCACGGCGTGATCCATCGCGACATCAAACCCGAAAACATCCTGCTGCACGAGGGGCGACCGATGGTGGCCGACTTCGGCATCGCGCTGGCTCTGAGCGCGGCGGCGGGCGGGCGGATGACAGAAACGGGTTTGAGCCTTGGCACGCCGCACTACATGAGCCCCGAGCAGGCGACGGCGGAGAAGGAGATCTCGGCGCGCTCCGACATCTACTCGCTGGCGAGCGTGCTGTACGAAATGCTCGCCGGGCAGCCACCGCACCTGGGCGGCTCGGCACAGCAGATCATCATGAAGATCATCACGGAAAAGGCGCCAGTCGTGACGACACTGCGCAAGTCTGTGCCTCGGAACGTCTCGGCAGCGCTGGCGAAGGCGCTGGAGAAGGTGCCGGCCGATCGGTTCGAGAGCGCGAGGCTGTTTGCCGAGGCGCTAGGGAACGCGAACTACACAAACCTGTCGGGGACCGAGGCGTCAGGCGCGCTCCTGCG
>JACMOE010000667.1 GCA_014378185.1 Gemmatimonadaceae bacterium
CCGCCTGTGTTCCCGTGACGATGATGATTGGCGCGCCACCGTAGAAACCGGAGCCGTACCCACCGTTACCGTACCCGTCATACCCATAGCCGTTGTAACCGTAACCGCTGTTCCCGTAGCGCGAGTAACCCCAGCCCCACGGAGAATAGTAGGGATCCAGATACACCGGAATGGTGCGGCCATACCGCACGTCCTCACCCTCGGCATCACGCGCCGAGCGATCGTCGGCCCGCGCAACCTGGAAGGCATTCGGGTACGAGACAGCCACCATCGCATCCGTAACGCGCGCGGGAACCCCCGCGTCAGCCAGCGCCACCAGCTCGTTGGCGCTGAGCGCAAAGCGCTGTGCGCGTTCCATGATCCATGCTTCCACGACTCCGGCGCTCGCGGACGACGTCGCCTCCTTCACCGCCGTCGTCCCGATGGCGGCACCCGCGGCGATCCGCGCAGCCTGCGATGACATCGCCCGACCGCGCAGCGCACTGGCGATCTCCGTCGGTATGGCGCTTGGCAACCCGATGTCGTGGTAGCGGGCGACGCGCACGTTCTCACCCTCGCCCGCCGATACGCCGCGTACGTCGATCCATTCGCCCGACTGTGTCATCGCAAGGATGGACGAGCCGGTGGTGCGCATGCCCCCGCACGACGATGCCGACTTGAGGTACAGACGCCGCTCGTCCGCCGACCAGCGCGCGACCTGGGTGCCCTCGCAGCTCTTCGCCTGGAGCGCCCGGTCACGGCCGCTCGCATCGATGCTGTCGCGCTTGATGACCTTGCCGTCGGCGATCGTCGCGACTTCCACGACGTCGCTGCTCGACGTGGGGACGATGCACACCACCGGCGGCGCAAGCTGGGCCGACCCGTTCGACTGGCCCGGTGCCGCGGAAGACCAGCAACCGAGCCACGCCTGCCAGCGTGGGCCTGCATTCCCGCCCTGCTCGCTCGCGGAATTTACAGCGACCATTCCCATCGCCAGGGCGACGGCCGTGTACTTCATGATGTTTCGCATGCTGGGTTTCCTCATTGGACGTCTAGAGCCGGTACGTGAGGCCGAGCGTGCCCTGCACGCCCGACAGATCGATGCGGTCGAAATCCTTGCTGAAGGTTGATCGGTCGAGCTGCGTCTTCGCCCAGACATATCGTGCGTCGGCCCTCAGGGCTACACGGGGGGAGAGCGTGAAGTCCGCACCACCCATGCCCTGCCACGTAGGCGTCCAGTTCGACGACTCGATGGTGGACGGGAACACATTTCCCGTGTTGAAGTCTACGAAATCCCCGTCCTGGCGGAAGCGGTAGTACATCATGCCCCCACCGGCCCCCACCCACGGAACGACCTTGCTGGGGATCCAGGCGAGGGAGCCGATGGACCGGCCCGGCGGGGTGAGGTAGAACCGGACGTTCGCCGTGAGCGGCACGCGGTCGAACGACGTGTTCTGCTGGATCGGCATGTCCTTGTTGTCGATGAACTTCCGGAACTCCGAGCCCTTCTTGGCGTGCGACCAGCCCGCGTCGAGCGAGATGTCGAACCGCTCCGATACGGCGAACGCGACATCGGCGCCTATGGTGAGGCCACTGAAGTCGCGCTTGTTGATGGTGAGCAAGTCCACGGACTGGGCGAACACATCGCTGCCCGCGTTCGCGTGGTCGTAGCCGGCCCGGATCGTGAAGGTGCCCCCGGGTGCGTGGAAGAGATATCCGTCGCCGCTGCCCTGGGCGATCACCGGTGCGCTCGCCCCGAGCGCCAGCATCGCGGCCAGTCCAACCGTCCTCATACCGTGCGTCTGCATGCGTCGCCTCGTCCAGATCAGGATGTGGGAGGAGTACCCGATCGAGTGGTGTGAGTTCCATCACCACGCTTTGTTCTCAAATTAGTATACATATCGCATGCCAGCCGTCAAGCCGGTGGCACGCGCCGGTCGCGGCCCTGTATCCTTCCAGCCATCACCCCAGCTGACGGTTGCCGTGAATCCTGCTCGCCGCATGCTGGCGACCCTGCTCCTGCCCCCGATCCTGTCGTGCGCACCGTCGATGCCCGCAGCCGTGCAACCGGCGCGCGCGCGCTATGGTGCCGTCGTCGACCCGCGCTTCAGCGGGCGAGATGGCGATCGCGTGGCAGGGGAGGCGACCTACCATACCGTGGCCCGCGCGCTGGAGGCCGCGCCCGAGTCGTCCCCCACGCCCTTCATAATCCTCATAAGGAACGGCCGGTACCACGAAAAGCTCACCGTGGACAAGCCGAACATCACGCTGCGCGGTGAAAGTCGCAATGGCACGGTGCTCACCTTCGACGCACATGCCGACACGCCTCAGCCCGGCGGCGGAACGTATGGCACGAGCGGTAGCTCCACGCTCCGCGTGGCCGCACCGGATTTTCACGCCCAGCACCTCACCATCGAGAACGCGTTCGAATTTCGCGCGAACGCCGCCAAGCCGGCGGGCGACCCCACCCGCTCCAGGAACACGCAGGCCGTGGCCCTGATGCTGGACCGCGGCAGCGACCGCGCCGCAATCACGGACTGCGTGATCTCGGGCTGGCAGGACACGCTGTTCGCCAACGCGGGGCGCGCCTGGTTTCACGACTGCATCATCCTGGGCCAGACCGACTTCATCTTCGGTGCGGGCACCGCCGTCTTCGACGACTGCGACATCGTGTCGCGCGGCGCCGGATACATCACGGCACCCAGCACGCCGCCGCTCCAGCTCTACGGCTTCGTGTTCTACGGCAGCCGGTTGGGGCGCGAATCCGACCGCGTGAAGCCGAACACCGTCGCCCTCGGGCGACCATGGCATCCGTCGTCCAACCCCAACGTGAACCCGAGCGCGGTGTACATCGACTGCAACCTGGACGACCACATCCTGGTGGAAGGTTGGGCGCCAATGGGCGGAAACGCGCCGGGTACGGCGCGCTTCTACGAGTACCGCGACCACGGCGTGGGCGCAGTCAGCAACCCGGCACGACGCACGCTCAACGACGCGGAATTCGCGCGCTACGCGGTCCGCGAAGTGCTCGCGGGATGGACGCCGTAATCCACGGCTGTTGTGGTATATTCTTCCCCTACCGCACAGCTGCTCGATCCTCACTGTTGGTGAGTCCGTGACGCTCCTCCACGCGCAGGCGACCGCTCCGGCGGGACTGCTTTCCCCCGACACCATCCGGGAAACACTCGAGCGTGGCCTCGCCGGACGATTTGCGGGACAGCGCGTGCTCGTGCTCATACCGGACCACACGCGGTCCATGCCGCTGCCCTTCCTGTTTCGCGCCGTCGTCGACGTCCTCCACGACGCCACGCAACTCGACTTCATGGTGGCGCTTGGCACCCATCCGCCGCTGTCGCGCGAGAGCATGCACCGGCTCGTCGGCATCAGCGAGGAGGAACGCACCTCGCGCTTCGCGTCGATTGGCCTCGGCAACCACGCCTGGAATGACCCCGACGCGCTCGCCACGCTTGGCGTCATGGAGGGCGACGAAATCCGCGAGCTCGCCGGTTCACACTGGCACTCGTCACTCCCGCGTCAGGTGCAGATCCGCCTCAATCGCGCGGCGCTCGAGCACGACCACATCCTCATCCTCGGCCCAACCTTTCCGCACGAAGTGGTGGGCTTTTCCGGCGGTGCGAAGTACCTGTTTCCGGGCATCTCCGGCGGCGAGATGATCGACGCCACGCACTGGCTCGGCGCACTGGCCGGCGTGGTGGATACGATCGGCGTAAAGGACACGCCCGTTCGTGCGATGATCCATGCGGCGGCCCAACGGCTTACGACACCGGTCACGCTCGTGGCGCCCACTGTGGAGGGCGACGGACTTTCCGGCCTCTTCATCGGTGATCAGGAAGCGGCCTGGAGTGCCGCGGCAGACCTCACCGCGCAACGGCATGTCCACTGGTGCGACGAGCCCTTCGAGCGCGCGCTGTCCTCCGCGCCGCCCATGTACGA
>JACMOE010000668.1 GCA_014378185.1 Gemmatimonadaceae bacterium
GGGCCGCCCGGCGCTCGGATGCCGGGTCGAGCTCTTCGACGACGCCGGGCAGCCGGTGGCTCACGGCGCCAAGGGTCGCGTGTTCGTCGGGACGACCTCACCGTTTGAGGGCTACACCGGCGGCGGCATGAAGGACATCATCGACGGCATGCTGGCCACCGGCGATGTCGGGCATTTCGACGATGGCGGTCGCCTCCATATCGACGGCCGCGACGACGAGATGATCGTGTCAGGCGGCGAGAATGTGTTCCCCATGCGCATCGTGCGCGCGCGCGAGGAACCAGTAGGCCCGCGGCAGCAGCGTATCGCGCGCCGGCAGGTCCGTGGTCAGCTTGTCGAACGCGGCAACGGCATTGTCCCATCGACCCGCGGCAAATTCCTTCGTCGCGGCGCGATAGAGCGCGTCGTTGGTGGCGTACTGCGTAATCTGGAAGTCGGGGTGACAGGCCGCCGCTGCAAGGAGCAGCGCGGCGAGCAGCGCCCGGCGATGTGGAAGCATATTGGAAAACAGTACCCGCAAGAGAGCCAACAGTTCGGGACGAACCTGGGAAAGATACATCGCGCGACAGGGCGGGCCCACCAGACAGCGGTGCCGGGCGGAACGATGTCCGGTCATCGAGCCGAGGCAGCGCCGGCGCGGGGCCTTGGCGTGCGGGGATCCATCATCGGCGTGCCGAGATGCTGCCGGAAGTACTCGATGGTCCGCGCCAGCCCATCCCGCACATTCACGGTGGGTTCCCAGCCGAGCGTCGCCCTGGCACGCGTGATGTCCGGCTTGCGCACCTTCGGATCGTCCACGGGCAACGGTTCGTGCACGATGGGCGCCGACGTCCCCGTCAGCTCGACGACCAGCTCGGCGAGCTGCTTCACGGTGTACTCGTCCGGATTGCCGATGTTGGTGGGGTTGGCGTCGCCGTGCATGAACAGCTTGTAGATGCCATCCACCTCGTCCGATGCGTAACAGAAGCTGCGCGTCTGCGAGCCGTCGCCGTAAATGGTGAGCGGCTCGCCCGACAACGCCTGGACGATGAAGTTGGAGACGACGCGACCGTCGCGCGGTCGCATGCGGGGTCCATACGTGTTGAAGATGCGGATGATGCGCGTGTCCACGCCGTGGTAGGTGTGATAGGCCATCGTGATGGCTTCGGCAAATCGCTTTGCCTCGTCATAGACACCGCGCGGACCCACGGGGTTTACGTTGCCCCAATACGACTCGGTCTGCGGGTGCACGAGCGGATCGCCGTACACCTCCGACGTGGAGGCGAGAAAGAACCGGGCCCCCTTGGCCTTGGCGAGGCCAAGGGCGTTGTGCGTGCCCAGCGAGCCCACCTTGAGCGTCTGGATTGGCAGTTCGAGGTAATCAATGGGACTCGCGGGCGACGCAAAATGCAGCACGCCTCCCAACTCGCCCGGCACGTAGGTGAAGGTGGAGACATCGTGCCGGATGAACTCGAACCGGCCATCGCCCATGAGGTGGGCGATGTTGTCCGGGTGTCCCGTCACGAAGTTGTCGAGCCCCACGACAGTGTGCCCTTCCGCCAGGAACCGGTCGCACAGATGCGATCCCAGGAAACCCGCGGCGCCCGTGATGAGGACTCTCACGTGGACCTGCCCCGGCCGATCGACGCGTAGGTGAAGCCCAGCGCGCGCATCTTGTGCACGTCGTACAGGTTGCGACCGTCCACGACGATGGGGGTGCGCAGCGTCGTCCTGATCCGCTCGAAATCCGGGTGTCGATACTCGTTCCAGTCCGTCACCACGATGAGTGCGTCTGCGTCCACAAGCGCTGCATAGCTGGAGTCGGCGTACGTGATCGTCCGTCCGATGCGCCGCTCCGTCTCGTGCATCGCCACCGGATCGTGCGCAACCACCTCGGCACCTGCACCAAGCAGCTCCTCGATGAGCACAAGAGCGGGCGCCTCGCGCATGTCGTCGGTATTCGGCTTGAAGGCGAGTCCCCACAGCGCCACGCGCTTGCCCTTCACCGCACCGAGACAACCCTGGACCTTCTTGA
>JACMOE010000669.1 GCA_014378185.1 Gemmatimonadaceae bacterium
ATCAGGAGTCCACCAACCGGCGTACCTTGGTGCAGGTGTACGTGAGCTACGTGCGCAAGAAGCTCGCGGCCAGCGCCAAGGTGGCCCTGCGGTTTTCGCGCGGTTCGGGCTACGAGTTCCTGCCGCGCCCGGAGCGGGACACGCCACCGGTGATCCGCAGGTCGCACAGCGCACGCTGACGCCGCGATCCGCTTGATGAGCAATGCGCGCCGGGCGCGACACCCTCCGCAGTGTCGTGCCTCAGCGCGCGGCCGTGGCTGCACGCTGTGCGCGATCCTCCTCCCACTCGATGCATGGGCCGTCGAAGTCGGTGAGCCCCGTACCTTCGAACGACCACACGCGCGTCGCGACCTCGCGCAGGAAGGCACGGTCGTGGCTCACCAGCAGCACCGTGCCCTCGTACTCATCGAGCGCGTCCTCGAGCACCTCGATGTTCTCGACGTCGAGGTGGTTCGTTGGCTCGTCGAGCACGAGGAGATTCGCGCGCAAGAGCGTCATCAGCGCCAGTGCCATGCGCGCCCGCTCGCCACCACTGAGTGTGCCGATCTCGCGAAAGACCTCCTCGCCAGTGAAGCCAAAGGCGCCGAGATGGTTCTGCACCTGACCGCGATTCCAGGTTCCACGCTGCACCTGGATGGCGTCGAACATCGACATGCGCAGCGGCAGGTCCGACAGATCCTGTCGGAACCAGGCTGGCGTGATCGAGCCACCCATCCTCGCTTGGCCACTCGCCGCCGCGCGGTCGCCCAGGAGGGTTGAGATGAACGACGACTTGCCGGCCCCGTTCGGGCCCACGAGCGCGACGAAGTCGTTCCGCCGCAGCACGGCGGTGAAGTCGTCCACGAGCACGCGACCGGGCACCTCCACGCGGAGCTCGTCGATTGCGATCACCTGGTCACCGCCGCGCTCGGCGGTTTCAAAGTTGAGGCTCATCGCCGCCGGATCACCCGGTGGCGGCGCCAGGCGTGGCAGCCGCTCGAGCCGCTTGCGCTTGCCCTTCGCCTGGAAGGAGTTGACCCCGGCCATGTTGCGCCGGATGTACTCCTCCTCCTTCTTCACGTACGCGCGCTGCTTCTCCATTTCGCGCTCGCGCGTGAGCCGACGCTCGGCACGCTGCGGCACGAACTGGCTGTAGTTGCCCTTGTACGACTCGCTCGTGCGCGCCTCGATGTGCAGGATGTTCGTGCAGATCGCGTCCATGAACGCGCGATCGTGCGACACGACGATAACCGTCTCGTCGGCATCCTTGAGCCACTCTTGCAGCCAGGTGGTGGTGTCGAGGTCGAGGTGGTTGGTGGGTTCGTCGAGCAGCAGCAGGTCGGCGGGCGCGATGAGTTGCGCCGCCAGGCCGACGCGCCCCCGCTCGCCGCCCGAGAGCGACGACACGAGCCGCGTCTTCGACTCCTCGGCATCGAAGCCAAGTCCCTGGAGCACGGCGTCCACCCGGGAGTGGTAGATGTAGCCGCCGAGGTCGGCGAAACGCTCCTGGTCGTGCCCGAACCGCTCGAGGAAGTCTTGAGTGACCTGTTCCCCAAGTTCGCCAAGCTGCATCGCCTGTTCGGCAATGCGTTGCTCGAGGACCATGACCTCGCGCCAGGCAGCGGCGCCCGCCTCCCAGACCGTCGTGGCGCCCTCGAAGGCACGGTGCTGGTCGAGCAGCGCGTGCCGGAGTCCCGGCTTGCGAGCGACGTTCCCCACCGTGGGAGAGAGATCGCCGGTGATGACCTTGAAGATCGACGTCTTGCCAGCGCCATTGCGGCCGATGATGCCCCAGCGCTCACCCTCGGCGATTGTGAAGGTGATGTTCTTGAAGAGTTCGGTGGCGCCGAATGAAATGCCGACGTTGGAGATGGAGAGAAGGGTCACGATAAAGGCTTGGAGGAAGGACGCCGGTGGAAAGGTAAACACCAGAGCAATGAGCATGAGCGTGAGCTTCCAGCTCTGAGCAAACCGAGCACGAGCTCCGGCTCGAGCTTGAGCTGTAGCTGAAGTTGCTCAGTGCTGGAGGCTCAAAGCGCTCGAGCTCGAGCTCAAGCTCCATCTCTGATTTGCTCATCGGCGGTGCCGTCCGTTGGGTTTCTTCAGTTTAGATTGCAGGCATGCTCACTGCCCGTGTGATGATCCTGGCGTCGTTGGCGCTTGCCGGCTGCGCAACGAGATCCGCCGTGATGCAGGCCGGCGACTCATCATCCAGGGCAATGCCGACGGCGGCGCCCAAGCCGCCGCGCACCGCGTGGTATGACACCATCCGGCCGCTCGCCACCCTCGGCAAGGGATGGAACCGTATTCCCGGTCGCTTCGGCACCGGCTGCGCGCACGACTCTACCTTCGCGTTCAAGGTGCGCCCCGGACTGCCCGACAAGGTGCTGATCTTCCTGAACGGCGGCGGCGCCTGCTGGCGTGCACAGGATTGCGACCCGCGCGGCAAGCCGAGTTACACGATGACGATCGATTCGGCCAACGACGTATCGGTCCGCACCGGCATTTTCGACGTGGCGAACGAGAAGAATCCGGTCCGCGATTACACCATGGTATTCGTACCGTACTGCACCGGCGACGTACACCTGGGCACGCGCGAAACGGAATACGAGAACGGCAAGCGCACATTTTCGGTGCGCCATGGCGGCGCGGCCAACCTGGAAGCGGTGCTCGACTGGGTGTACACGAACGTGCGCAATCCTGGCACGGTGTTCGTCGCGGGGACCAGTGCTGGTGCCGTCCCCTCACCCGTGGTGGCGGTAAAGGTCGCGCGGCACTATCCGCGCGCACGGATTGTACAACTTGGTGACGGAGCTGGTGGATACCACGCCGAGAGTGTGCCGAGTGTGCTCGCTGGATGGGGAGCCACGGACTACTTGCGCGAAGATCAGGCCTTTCAATCCGTGGACCCGACGGAATTCACCTTCGAACGGTTGTACCTCGCCGCCGCCCGTAACGCGCCGCGCGTCCATTTCGCCCAGGTCAACGCCGCGAACGACGCTACGCAGGTGTTCTTCCTCGGCCTCCTGGGAATGAGGGCCGCGCCACTGCCAAGGCTGCTGGCGACCGATCTCGCCGAGCTGCGCGATGGCGTACCATGGTTTCGCTCCTACACCCTTCCGGGAAAGGTGCATACCATTCTCCGGTCCAACGCGATGTACACCGCAAAGGTGGACAACGTGTTGTTTCGCGACTGGCTGCAGGCGCTGGTCGACGATGATACGGTGGAAGACGTTGGTGAGACGTTGCTGTCGGCCAGATCAAGGCCCGACAAGCGCTGACGGTTCACGCGTCCGGTTGCAGGCCCGCGTCGGGCCGATCATGGATGGGACCTGGCCGGCGTCGGAGCACCCCGCCTTCGCGACCAGCCGCTACCGCCGAGATCTCCGCGACGATCGCCAGGGCAATCTCGTCTGGCGTCTCGGCGCCGAGGTCCAGTCCCACGGGCGAATGTACGCTCGGCGGCATCCACCCTTCGCCGCCGGTTGCTCGCGCGCCCAGCAGCTCGACGGTGCGGCGACGCGGTCCGAGCACGCCCACGTAGCACGCGCCGCCGTCGAGCATGGCATGCAGATATGCGCGATCATGGGCGGCGGAGTGCGCCATCACCACGGCCATCGTTCGCCCGTTGATCTCCACGTGATCCCCGAGCGCATCGGCGTCGTTCACGAGGTTTGCGCACACGAGCGCATCCGCGTCGGGAAAGCGCACCCGCTCCACGAAGGTGGGCCGGTGATCGACCACCGTGGTATGCCACCCGAGCTGCTTCGCGAGGTTCGCGAGCGGAATGGCGTCGGTTCCACCCCCGCAAATGACCAGCGGCGTCGCGGGGCGCACCACCTCGCGCACCACGTCATGCTGACCGCCCAGCAGCATGGCATCTCCCTCGACCACGCTGCCATCCTCGGCTAACAGGAGCCGCGTGCCGACGGGGGGCGCTCCTGCGCCGGACCGCACCTGCGTCACCAGCGTGACGGTGTCGCGGCGTGCAGCGAGTCGTTCATAGAACGCATGCGCGCGCTGGAGGGCCGCGGCCGTCAACGGCTCCAGGAGCAGATCGATCACGCCTCGGCACCCCATGCCGAGCCCCATTACCACGTCGTCGGAAGCACGGGTGTCGTAGCGAACGAGTTCGGCACGATCCGAGGCGAGCGCCTCGGGTGCACGCGCAATCAGGTCGGCTTCGAGACAGCCGCCGCTTACCGGGCCAATGGTTGCGCCGTCAGCCGTGACGATCATGCGTGCCCCCGCGCCGCGATAGACCGAGCCTTCGACAGCCATCACCGTGACCAGCACGACGCTGCCACCGCGCGCTGACGCGTCGGACAGGGCGCCACGGATTCGGTCGATTTCGCGCATCAGGATTCGTCCCGCGAGCCAGGCAGAAGACACCTGCGATCGTAGCGTCTATTGCGGGAAAACTACCTCGAATCGCGTGCCCTTGCCCAGCTCGCTCCTGACGTCAATCGAACAACCCATGGACGTCGCCAGCGACTGCGCCATTGGCAGGGCGGGTGCTCGCTCGACCTTGCGAAGCGCTGCCCCTGCTGCTGGGCTGATTGGCGGGAAATTCGCGGTGAGTTGCCTCGGTGACATGCCGATTCCCGTGTCGGATACCACCAGGCTGCCAGGAGCCGACCACCCGTTCGGGCGTGCGATGGTGACCGTCACGCTGCCGGCCGGGGTGAACTTGATGGCATTGCTCACGAGCTTGTCCAGAAGCTGGGCGAACCTGACGGAATCGATGCGAACGAGGTCGTATGATTCCACCTTCAGCGTGAGCTTGAGCCCGCGGAGTTCGGCCTGCTCGCGCCATTGGGCCACGACTTCGCCGGCGATCGTAACGATGTTGGCGTATGGCAAACTTGCGTTGTTGCTCATGCGATGCGTGATGGAGAGTGCGACACGGTCCTCGACGAGGTACCGATTGGAGGGGGTTGCGATGAAGGTGGCATCTGGATCCGCCAAATCGATCAACATGACTGACTCTCTTTAAATGTCTTTAATTGAGACAGCGCTAAGATATGGCGGTCATTATTACAGAAGTTCCTCTGTAGTATTACAATTTTGTTAGAGATACTATCTTTGAAAGTGGGCTTTTCACCGATCAGGGGACGGAACTAGTCATGCGAGCGCTTCTTGTTGAGGATGATCCGTCCAGTGCGCTGCTCAGCACCAAGGTGCTGGAGAGCGATGGATTTGCCGTCGATGTGGCGACGACGGCGCAGGAGGGCCTCACCTGCGCCAGAGTCAACGAATACGACGTGATCGTGCTGGACCTCGGCCTGCCGGACGGCAACGGGCTGTCGGTTCTTCAGGCACTGCGGCGCGAGGGCAAGAAGGCGCCGATCATGATCCTCACCGGCGCCCTCGAAAAGGCCACCACCGTCCTCGCGCTCGACGCGGGCGCTGACGACTACCTCACCAAACCCATCCTCATCGACGAATTCCGCGCTCGCGTTCGTGCGCTCATCCGCCGAGGTGGAGCGCAGCGCTCCGAACAGGTGGTGTGCGGCAACGTGGTGCTCAACCGGCTCACTCGCCAGCTGTTCATTCAGGGCGTGGAGGTCAGCCTCACCGCCAAGGAGCTTCCCCTCCTCGAGCACCTCATGCTGCACCGCGACGAGGTCATCACGCGGTCGGAGTTGCTCGAGCGGGTGTGGGACATGCACTTCGATCCGGGATCCAACGTCGTGGACGTCAACGTCGCACGGATCCGCCGCAAGCTGTCCGATGCCGGTGCGGACATCCGCATCGGCGCGCGGCGCGGCATGGGATTCATACTGTGTCCGGCCGATGCACCGCTGGCCTGACCTTCTCCTCGAACGCGCGACTTTCCATGTCCGATGACAACGGCAACGTCCTCACCGACATCGCCCCGGCCTCCATCAGGCGCATTCACCTCGTAGGCGTGGCCGGCACGGGCATGGGCTCGTTCGCGGGCATGCTCAAGGCAGGCGGGTACGACGTGAGCGGAAGCGACGAAAGTGTCTACCCGCCCATGAGCGACATGCTCGCCGAGTGGGGTGTGGAGGTCATGACGCCCTATTCGCCGGCGAACATCACGGCGGCGCGTCCCGACCTGGTCATCATCGGCAACGTGATCCGGCGCGTGAACGTGGAAGCGACCGAGGTTCGGGAGCGCGGCATTCCACAAATGAGCTTTCCGGCCGCATTTGGTTCACTGGTGCTTGCTGGCAAGCACAGCATGGTGGTGGCTGGCACGCACGGCAAGACGACGACATCGGCGTTGATGGCGCACGTGCTGGTGAGTGCGGGCACCGATCCCACGTTTCTCGTGGGCGGCGTCACCGTCAACTACCACAGCAACTTCCGGAATGGCGCCGGCCCGTTCGTCGTCGTCGAGGGCGATGAGTACGACACCGCGTATTTCGACAAGGGTCCCAAGTTCATGCACTACAGGGCCCGGACGGCGCTGCTCACGAGTGTCGAGTTCGACCATGCCGACATCTACCGCGACATGGCGCACTACGAGTCGGCGTACGACAGGTTTGCCGCCACCATTCCCGAGGACGGATTTCTCGCTGTGTCTGCCTCGTACCCGAATGCCGTGGCCATCGCGCAGCGCTCGTGTCGCGGATACGTGGCGACCTATTCGGCCCATCGTGCGGCGGACTATGCCGCGGAACGGCTGCGCTTCGGACCAGAGGGCGCTCGCTTCGTGATCCGCGAGCCGGCTGGCGATGCGGGTGAGTTTCTCCTGCCCATGTCCGGCAACCACAACGTCGAGAACGCGGTTGGCGTGTACGCCGCCGCCCGCGCGCTGGGCCTCGGCGCCGACCAGGTTCGCGCGGGGTTTGCGTCGTTCGACGGCGTGAAGCGGAGGCAGGAGATTCGTGGGGAAATCGGCGGCGTGCTGGTGATCGACGACTTCGCGCACCATCCCACGGCCGTGCGCGAAACCATTGTCGGCATTCGCCAGCGCTATGCGGCCCGCCGGCTGTGGGCGGTGTTCGAGCCGCGCTCCAATACCAGCCGGCGCAATATCCACCAGGTGGAGTACACTACCGCGTTCGACGGGGCGTCGCGTGCGTCGATCCGCGTTCCTGAGCCGCATGACAAGGTGCCGGTGGAGGAGCAACTCGATATCGGTGCGGTGGTGACGGCGCTTCGCTCGAGGGGCATCGATGCGGTCGCGTCTCCGGATACGGACGTGGTGGTACGCCAGGTGATCGCGGAAGCAGAGGCGGGAGACGTGGTGCTGGTGATGAGCAATGGGGCATTCGGGGGATTCATCCCCGCACTGCTCGACGGTCTCCGCCAGCGATTCGAATAGCCGCGGTGTCACTCGGTGGCTCGAACGCGAGGAACTTGCGGGCGCGCCTCCCGGTTATTTCGTCAGTCGTTCAACAGCCATCACCGGAGATCATCGATGTTCAACAGACTCGTTCGTTTCGCAGGCGCCATCGCGGTCACGTCCTCACTCCTGTCGCCCCTGCCGGCCTCGGCGCAGGGCGCACGCGGGGCGCGCACCCCGATCAAGGTACAGTGGCTGGGCCACGCGGCGTTCGAGATCACGTCAGCGGGGGGCACCCGCATCCTCATTGATCCGTTCCTCAGTGGCAATCCGTCCACGCCCGACTCCTTGAAGGTCTTGTCGCGGTACAAGCCCGCGGCAATTCTCGTGTCGCATTCACACAGTGACCATGCGCTCGACGCCAAGGCGATCGCCGTGTCCAGCGGCGCCATGGTGATCTCCGCGTACGAGTGGGTCAACACGCTCGGGTTGCCGGAGAAGCAGGCCATGGGTGGTAACGTGGGCGGCACGTTCAAGGTGGGAGACGTGACGGTGCATATCGTTCCCGCCATGCATTCGAGCGATCCCGGCGGCCGGCCGGTTGGTTTCGTGCTCGAGTTCGCGGATGGGCGCACGCTCTATCACACGGGTGACACGTGGTTGTTCGGCGACATGGCCCTCATCCAGGAGATGTACCACCCGAACGTGATTCTCATTGGCGCGGGCGGCGGGCCGTACACGCAGGGTCCGGCGGACTCGCGACGGGAAATCGCGAAATACTTCACGCCACAGGTGATCGTGCCGATGCATTACGGCACGTTCCCCGGGTTGGCGACCGAAGCACAGGTTCGCGCCGGCTTCGGCGGGGACAAGCGGCTTCAGGTGCTGCAGCCCGGAGAGAGCCGTACGTTCTGATTCGCACGGTGTTACCGCGAACGCCTATCGCGTTATCGCCTGAAGAAGGGCCAGCAACTCCCGGAACGCCGGCGCGCCTTCGCCGCCGGCGTATTCTACGTGCTTGTGACCACACGCGGACTGGATCTCGATGAAGTCCCTGGCTGCGTCGGGATTGCGCGTCGGCTTCGTCGGCGCGGTTGGCAGGCGGGTGAAGCCGCCAGACCACGCAAGGTGAGCCAGGCCGGCCACGGCGTCGCGTGCAATCGTTCGCCCCGTGGCCGCGAAGTCGCCGCCATCCATGCGCTGCGACAGCGAGCCATCCACGTTCACCCGCAACGCGGCAGGCTTGATGCTTCCGCCCGTGCGGCCGAACGTGATGGTCGTTGTTCCGACCTTGTCGCAATGGACCGCGGTCGCGGACCGCTGGGCGCGCACAGGCGTCGACCAGAATGTTGCAGCGAACAGCGCGCACAGCGTGGCGCGCCACAATGACGCCGCGTTCGGCATCGCCGTTGTCATCCCGAGCGAAGCAAAGTGCCTGCCATTCGTCGTGACAGGAAGGTCCATCGCTTCGCTCAGGACGGCATCGGCGTTCTTTAGAAGCTCAGGACGCAACCACCGGTGCCCGCATTGACCCAGTTCTGCTGCACCAGGAAGTCCTTGCCGCCGACATTGATGTTTGCCTTGCCGCCCGCGGCCGTGGTGTAGGTCGTACCCCACGTCCACGCGCACTTGTCGGCGTTCTCGTAGCCGCGCGTGTCGTACCAGGCATTGCCCATCATGTCCGTGGTGGTCTCCTCGATCTCGTGCACGAGGGTGTTGACTTCATAGTCAGCGCCCATATCGAGCGAACCGTTCGCCGTTGCGAGGCCAGAGGTGCAGGCGCTCGGGTACGCGTAGTTGTACGGCATCGCGGCATACAGCGCGATTTTGGCCACGCCACCGACCGTGACGGTCGCGTGCGTGTGATACGCGCAATACTGCGTGCCGAAGCCGCCGCCCAGGTTCACCGTCCCGGCCGTGAAGATGGCGTACACCGTGCTGGCGTTGTAAGTGAGTTTGCCGGAGTCGAAGCCGGACTGCAGCATACTGATCATCTGCGCATCGGAGA
>JACMOE010000670.1 GCA_014378185.1 Gemmatimonadaceae bacterium
GGTGGCGGAGCGCTCGTGCCGGTGGACAGCGAGCACAGCGCCATTCTCCAGTGTATCGCGGGTCGCCCAATCGGCGAGGTGCGACGTCTCGTGCTCACCGCATCGGGGGGACCGTTTCGTGAGTGGTCGCGCGAGCGCATCGAGGAGGCCACGCTCGCCGACGCGCTGCGCCATCCCACGTGGACCATGGGTCGCAAGATCTCCGTGGACAGCGCCACGCTCGCCAACAAGGCGCTCGAGGTCATGGAGGCGCACCACCTCTTCGGCATTCCGTACGATCGCATCGACGTCGTGGTACATCCGCAGAGTGTCGTGCATTCGTTCGTCGAGTTCATCGACGGCAGCGTGCTCGCGCAGATGGGGGTGCCGAGCATGGAGTTGCCCATTCTCTATGCGCTGACGTATCCGGACCGCATCGGCGACGGCGGGGTACCTCCTTTTGATCCGGTGGCGCTCTCCCCGCTGGAGTTCGAACCGGTGCGTCGCGTGAATTTTCCGCTGCTGGACCTGGGTATTGCGTCCGGCCGCGCCGGAGGTGTTGCACCGGCAGTCTTCAACGCGGCGAACGAACAGGCTGTCGCCCTTTTTCTCGAGGGTGCGATACGTTTCGGTGACATCGCGCGCGCTGTCGAGGGCGCGATCACCCGGCACGGGACCGCGCCGGGTGGATCGATCGAGGCCATACTCACCGCTGACGCCGACGCGCGTCGGCACGTGCTGGAGTTGTTCGCATGCTAGCCTACGTTGCACCGATCATCGTCTTCGGACTGGTCATCTTCGTCCACGAACTCGGTCACTTCATCGCGGCCAAGCTGGTGGGCGTGTATGCGCCCCGCTTTTCCATCGGCTTCGGGCCGGCCCTGCTGCGCAAGCGGCATGGCGAGACGGAGTACGTGCTCGCCGCGCTGCCCCTGGGCGGATACGTGCGCATGGCCTCACGGCATGACGCTGAAGCCGCATTCATCGAGGGCGGCGGCGAGGAGAGCGGCGCGCTCAAGCCCGAGGATCCCGGCTACGATCCCGAGGCGATGATTCCCTTTGGACCGAAACCGGTGCCGGAGTCGCGCTGGTTCGAGTCGAAGAACCTCGCGTCGCGGCTGTTCATCATGATTGCCGGCGTGGTGATGAACATCCTGCTTGCCTTCGTCGTGCTCACGTCGCTCGGCATGAAGTACGGTGAGGTGGTGATCGGCACACGCGTGGTGGGTGCCGTGCACGTGCCCGCGAACGCGCCCGCGCTGGCCACGCTTCAGCCCGGCGATTCCATCGCCGCCGTGAACGGCGCTGCCGTGCGGAACTGGAACGACGTGCGCGACCGCATCGACGGAGCCGGCGTCGGCAACCTGCACATCACGACGAATCGGGGCACGATCACCGTTCCCGTCGGCGGCACCGGGCAGCCGAGTGCCGCCGAGGTGGGCGCGGCAATCGATTTCTACATGCCGGCGGTGATCGGCGACGTGCTGCCGGGCAGCGCAGCGGTCCGCGGTGGCCTGCGCGCCGGCGACTCGCTCGTCACTATCGATCACCAGCTCGTGACCAGTTGGGCGCAGCTCCAGCAGCGGGTCACGCCCTCGGCGGGCAAGCCGTTGCCCTTCGAGGTCCGTCGCCGTGGGCGCGTGTTGGCGTTCACGGTCACGCCCGAGGCAACGGCGCAGAAAGACCCGGTCACAAAGGTGATGGGCACGGTGGGCAAGATCGGCGCGACGCCGGCGGACTTCACGAGCCGTCAGCCCATGGCGGCGGGTGCCGCGATTCGGGAAGGTGCGCGGCAGACCTGGTTGACGGGCACGAAGGTGATCGACGTGGTGCATGGGCTGATCACGCGCGAAGTATCCGTGCGGCAGCTCGGCGGGCCAATCGCGATCACGCGCGCCTCCGTGGCTGCGGCCCAGAGCGGCTTCGAGAGCCTGTTCCTGCTCATCGCGATCCTGAGCGTCAATGTGGCCGTGCTCAACCTGCTGCCCATCCCGATCCTGGATGGCGGCCAGATTCTGATCAACGTGGCGGAGTCGGCGAAGGGCAGTCCGTTCAGTTCACGGACGCGGGAGTACATCCTGCGGTTCGGGCTGGGCGCCATCCTGCTGATCTTCGCGATGTCCACGTTCAACGACGTGGCGAGCGGCGTGAAGGACATCGTGGCTCGCCTGTTCGGGTAAGGTGAGCTGCTCGGCCAGGATCGGTGAATGCTTCTCATGCCTCACGCCCCAAGCCTTGCCCCTTCTCGCTCCGCGCTCACACCTGCCGTCGCCTTTGTACTCAGTACCGAGACGACGGCAGGGGAAAGAGAGGAGGCTCAAGGTCCAAGGCGTGAGTGGTGAGGCATGAGGGGAGTACGCGGCCGCAAATGGGATATCTGCATCTCAATGTCTGGGACGCCGCGGGGCAACACGGATGGACCCACGCCTGATCGTTTGCGCTCGTCTCATCCCTCAGGCCTCACGCCTTGCCCCTTCCCGCTCCGCGCTCACGCTGGCCGTCATCCTTGAACTTGGTACCAAGACGACGGCAGGGCGGAGCGCGGGAGGGGGAAGGGGGGAGGGCTGGGGGGGGGGGGGGGGGGGGGAAAGGAA
>JACMOE010000671.1 GCA_014378185.1 Gemmatimonadaceae bacterium
CACCATGAGCCACGAGCTCCGTACGCCACTCAACGCCATCGGGGGCTTCGTCAGCCTGCTGGAGGACGGGGTGCGCGGGCCGATGACCGACGCGCAACGCGACGACCTCGCCCGCATCCGCGTGGCGCAGGCGCGCCTCCTCGCGCTCGTCAACGACGTGTTGCACCATTCCAGGCTCCGGAATGGCCTGGCGCCGTGCGACATCCAGCCGCTGCTCGTATCACGTGCGTTCTCGGCGGTCGCCGAGATGATCATGACGCAGCTCCAGGCCAAGACGATGACTTTGGACTGCGATGAGGACACGGGGAGCATGACGGTCGCGGCAGACCAGCGGAACCTCGAGCAGATTCTGCTCAACCTGCTGTCCAACGCCATCAAGTTCTCCTCCCCGGGTGGCCGCGTGTCCATGACAGCCACCGCCGTGAATGGCTGGGTGCAGATCATGGTCGCCGACAAGGGCGAGGGCATCCCACGCGACCGCCTCGAGGCGATCTTCGAACCCTTCGTCCAGGTGGATTCCACCCTCACCCGCCGCCACGAGGGCACGGGCCTCGGCCTGTCCATCAGTCGAGACCTCGCGCAGGCGATGGGCGGCACGATATCGGTGACGAGCGAACTGGGAAAAGGCGCAACCTTCACGGTGATGCTGCCCTCCACGCCGCTCAACTAGTCGCACCACCCGGCGCTTGTCGGCGTCCGGGCCGTTCCGGGCGATGACGAAGCCGCTTCAGGTTCCTTTGGCAGCCGGCTTCAGCGCTGCAACATCGGCAGCCAGGCGGTCTCGATCTACCCGAGCGAAGGATGCTAAAATTCATTAAATGGCTTGACACTATTGATGAACAGTCTACATTAAATTAACTACCGATGCGGACCAACACCATAATGAGCAAGCCCAAGAAAGTCCGTGAACCCGTGCAGGTCTACCTCGATGCGCGCGATCGGGCGATGCTCGACGCAATGGCGAAGCGCGAAGCAGTCCCACGTTCCGACGTGATGCGACTTGCCCTGCGTCGTCTCGGCGCTGAGTTGCTCGGCCCACATCGCCCGGGCACTGCGCTCGCGTCGCTCGTCGGCATACTCGACCCTGCGTCGGATGTGCCATCGGACCTTGCCGAACGGCACGATGAGTATCTGTACGCGGGCGAGCCACCGGCGAGCGAACGGACGGAGGAGTGACGCGCGCCGCAATCGATACTGGCGCGCTACTCGCGCTCGCGAGTTCGCGGGACCAGTACCACAGTCGCGCGGTCGCGACCGAAAGGCGGTTTCGTTCCGGCGGTGGACAATGGGTAGGCAGCACATTGGTATTGGGAGAACTGCATGGACACCTGCTGCGGCGGATCGAGCCGAACACGGCGCGTCGCACCGTCTCGGCATTGCTGACCGATCCGGTATTCGAGTGGCACGATGCGTCCGCTGAGTTGCTTCAGGGAGCGATCGACCGGTGGCTCACCCGATTCGCGGATCAGCCGTTCTCCCTTACCGACGCGGTGACTTTCGAGCTGATGCGCCGTGAGCGGATCACTACGGCGTTCGCATACGACAAGCACTTCGTCACCGCTGGTTATCACCTGCTCGACTGAAGAGCCGAGCGCCCGCTACGCCGCCCCTACAACGCGAGTGCGAACTGAGCTCCCTGCGCAGCGCGCGTGGCGCGCGGCAGGAACGGTCCCACCACGCCATGCTGAAGTGCCACGCTTGTCGTGCCACGAAATCGAGTGCGCCGCAGTGCCTCTGTCATGCATTGATGTGCGATGCCATGATCGTTGCACCGCTCGCTCAGGTGCGCGAGTACCACGTGCGCAAGGTTCGCGTGCACCACGTCGCGCGCGAGCGCCGCGCTCGCCCGATTGGACAGGTGCCCGTGCCGCGAGGCGATGCGCGCCTGCACCGACGGCGGATATGGCCCGGCGTGCAGCATGCCGGTGTCGTGATTGGACTCGAGCACCAGGACGTCCGCTTCGTCACACAACTGCCGCACGCTCTCGGTGGCGTAGCCGAGGTCCGTGCACACCACGGCGCATGCGCCACTCGACGTGGAGGCAACGCGCACGCCAATGGGACTCGCCGCGTCATGCGGGATGCTGTACGTCGTGAGCGTCATGCGCGAGAGCATCACGCTGTCGCCGACTGGTACGCGCGCACACTGCGCCTCCCGCAACTCGTCCGAGGCCGCGACAGTGCCTTCGCTGGCGTACAGCGCCCACCCCCACTTGCGCGCGCCGGCAGCGGCCCCGCTCACGTGGTCGCCATGCTCGTGCGTGATGATGCACGCCTCGATCGACGCCGGCGCTACGCCGATCGTCCTGAGGCGCGCGGCAATGGTACGCGTGCCGAACCCGGCGTCCACCAGCACGCGACTCTCGCCACACTCGATGAGCACCGCATTGCCCGCACTGCCGCTGCCGAGCACCCACAACTTCATTCGGTCACCGACCATCGGCCGTCGTACGCCGCAGTGAGCTGCGCACGCGCTTGTTCCGTCAACTCCACGTGCCGTCGCGACATCATGCGTGCCGCAACGTCGAGAAACTTGTCGAGCCGATACTCGGCAAACGCGCCAGCCTCGCCCCAGGAGAATGGTGCCACCGCCTTGGGCGGCATCACCGATCCGAAGACGTTGGCCCCCGCGCCAAGCACCGTGCCCGTCGTGAGGTGCAACCCGATTCCCGTCTTGGTGTGATCACCGAAGAGCGTACCAAGAAACTGCAGCCCGGTCTCGCGCACCCCATCGGGTGTCCACAGCTGCACGGTGCCGTACGTGTTCTTGAGGTTGCTCGTGATGGTGCCGGCGCCAAGGTTCACCCAGCGGCCGAGGATGGAATGGCCGACGAAGCCATCGTGTCCCTTGTTCGCGTGGCCGATCAGGATCGAGTTGCTCAACTCACCGTGCACCTTGCATACGTCGCCGATGGACGAGGAGGCAACACGATCCGTGGTCACCGTGCAGCCTGCGCCGATGTAGAGCGGTCCTACCAGGCGCGTGAACGCCTGGATGTGCGCGCCGGCGCGCACCAGTACCGGCCCCGCGGTCACGTCGAAGCACACGCCGCCCTCGATTTCAGCACCCGCCTCGACGTACACCGCATGCGCGCCAACGCGAATGGCGCCAGCAGGAAGGTCGGTGGCCATCGCCGCCCCGAGCACGGGAAGGTCGTGCTCCAGCATCGGCACCAGGTGCGCGACATAGTCCCACACTTCGCTCATCCACCAGCCCGCGCTCGCCGTGACTTCGTGCCGGATGCCGGACTGATAGGCATACGAGCCGATGTTCGCCGTGCCATCATGCAGTGCGGCAACCTCCACCTCGCGCGCCAGGCGCACCGCGGCGAGCTTGTCCCCCGCAAGCACTTCGTCGGGCGACTGCAGCACAGCGAGCGCGGGCGCGAATCGCGCGTTGGCCAGCCAGCTGCCCCGAGGTAGCACGCCACTCGTCAGCACAGGCGGCGCGCCTGGCTCCTCGAAGTGGGCGAGATGCGGCGACGACACGTGGCCGGCCACGCGCGCGCCCAGCGCACGCTCCCACCGCTCCCGCACCAGCAACGCACCGGCGCGCATCTCGCCCGTGGGACGGGTGAGCGCGAACGGCTCGAACGTGCGCGCACAGGCATCATCGTACAGGTAGATGTCGCTCACGACTGATCCCGGATGTGCTCGGGGAGCGAATCGATGAGTGTCTTGAGATCCGCCGCGCGATCGATCGTCGTCACCAGGGTGAG
>JACMOE010000672.1 GCA_014378185.1 Gemmatimonadaceae bacterium
ACCTGTCGGTTGGCGGAGCGGAGACCATGCGCGGTGGTGGCGAGTAGACTGTCACGATACAGAGCAACAGGATCGCGTGTTGAAGCGCCTGGCGCCAGTGGGGTCCCCGTGACGCTGCGTGCGCAGGTGGTGCGCGGCAGTGCCTTCCTTGTCATCCGTCAGGGAGTAGGCGTGGTGATCGGCGTCGGCGGCATCCTGCTGCCCACGCGGCTCATCGGCCCGGCGGCGTATGGCACCTTTGCCGCCGCGCAGGTGGTGCTCTCCTACGCAGTAGCGGTCACTGAGCTGGGCCTCGGCGTGTACCTCATCCGGATGGCGCAGTCCGAGGACGAGACGGCCTTCCACCAGGCGTTCACCCTGTTGCTCATTTTCGGCGTGGCTGGCGCACTCATCGGCATGGCGCTCCTGCCTCTGCTGAAGGCGCTCGTTCCGCTACCCGGCTTCGGGCCCGCCGCCGTGGCACTGCTCGCTGGCTTGCCGATGGTGCATCTCGCAAAGGTGCCCATCGCGCGTCTCGAACATCGCCTCGATTACCGGCGCGTCGCCATCATCGAGATCGCGGGCATTTTTGCCTACTACGGCGTTGCCCTCGGGCTCGCCTTTCGGGGGTGGAAGGTGGGTGCGCCCATTGCCGGCTGGTGGGCGCAATTCGGCCTGCATCTGCTCATGGCATTCCGCACGGGGTACCGGCCGCGGCTTATGTGGAACGCGCCGCTCATCCGGAAGATGCTGCGCTATGGCACCGCGTACTCCACGTCGCTTTGGGTGCAGCAGCTGCGCAGCTTCATCAATCCGGTGATTGTGGGACGCTTTGTGGGGGCCACGGGCGTTGGTTACGTGGCGCTTGCCATCAGGATCGTGGAGCAGTTGGGCTTCGTGCGTACCGCGACTGCACGGATCTCTATTGCCGCCCTGGCGCGCCTTCAAGGGGAAAGGGAGCGCATCGAGCGAGCAGTGACCGAGGGGATGACGCTCCAGATTCTCTCGGTAGGTCCGCTGTTCATCGCCTTTGGACTGGTGGCGCCGTGGGCCATTCCGCGCGCCTTCGGACCCGCGTGGCTTCCCGTCCTGCAGATCTATCCGCTTGTCGCTGTTGGCTACCTGTTCGGCGCCATGTTCCTCCTGCACACATCCACGCTGATTGTTCTCGAGCGCAACGCCGCGGCAACGGCGTTCTATGCAGCACAGATCGCCGCGCTCGGAGGCGTGGTGTGGTTCCTCGTCCGCTCCAACGGTGTGGTCGGATACGCCTGGGCCGAGGTGGCGACGGTGCCGGTATACCTGTACCTGCATGTGCTCGTGAGGCGATACGCGGCATCGCCGGGCTACCTGCTCCCATCGCTGTGGCTCGCGGCGTTCACGCTTCCGCTGCTGTCGTTCGCGTACATGCGCTATACCTTCGTGTTCGCGTTCGCGCCGCTGCTTGTTCCCGCGGCACGACACCAGCTGCTCGACGTCGCTCGGGTGGTGTTGCGCCGCCGCCCTCCCGCCGATGAGCAACTGCCGGACGGCGCACTGGTTGCGGCCGATGGTCAGGACGAGGCACTCCGCGCATGATCGTCACCTCCGCCCTGCACGCGCACGAAAGTGCGCCCACACATCGAAAGGCGGGAATCTCGGCGCTCGCCGGCTTTCTGGGGTTTGGGCTGCTATTCAGCCCGTATCTCGTAGCGGGCCGTGACTCGGCACCGCGGCTCACGGACCTTGTCGGCGGCATCCTGTGGCTTCTGGTTCCCGCGGTGCTGCTCACGGGGCATCGATTGCATCGTGCGCGTTCGCTGCGGTTGTTGGTCGTGGTGTGGCTCGTGCTCGCGTGGGTGCTACGCGATGCGTACCTCTACGGGCTCAATCCGCAAACAGCGCAGGTCCGCTGGGTACTCGCCATTCCCTATGCGTACCTGTTGGCCACACTGTCCATCGATCCCGCGCACCGGCGCCGCATCGCCATCGGGATATTCTGGGGTGCGGTTGGCAATCTGTGGGTAGTGGGCATGCAGCTCATGGGACACAACGACCTCATGCTCTCACTCGGGCTCACCTCACCGCGGTTCGACCAGTGGTGGGTGCAAGTGCGTGGGGTGGATATCGTGCGTCCGGTTGGCATGTGGGGACACCCCAATGCATCGGCGGGGGTCATTGCCCTGGCGCTACCCGCCGCGCTGGGTGCGGGCGAAGGACGTCGCTCCGAGTTGCCATGGCTGCTTGCCGGACTGGCTGTCGCCATGCTTGGCTCGGCGCTCACGCTCACGAGGTCGGCTGCACTCGTTGGCGGTTTCGTCGCGCTGTCATGGATCTTCGTCAGCCGCGGCGCTGTGTCCCGCCAGGCGCGCCTCGGCCTCCTCGGCGTGTTCCTCATCGGAGGTATTCTGCTGGGGCCGCCGGGCGGTTGGGAGCGGTGGACGTCGGGAAGCAACGCCACCAACCAATCCGAGCGGCAGCTGGCGACGACGGCCGCCTTGCAGCTTGCCGTGGAGCACCCGCTCGGCCTTGGTAGCGGGTACCAGGTTGCCCTGCGCGAAGCCACCGGCGGCATTCCGGCGACCCACAACGCATGGTTGTATCTCGCGCTGGTGGCCGGGCTGCCGCTGACGTTGCTCGTGCTTGGCGCCACACTACGACTGGCCCTGCGGCTGCGCAGGCACGCCCGGCTGGAAGTGTGGGTGGCCATTACGCTCCTCGGCCTTGCCATGTTCGAGGAGTACTTTCGCGCGCCCATCGTACAGATTCTCGCGCTTTTCCTGCTCGCAACCGACCTGCCGAAGGACGCGCAGTCGTGAAAGTCGGTTTCGTGAGCAGCTTGTATTCACCCAACGTCGTCGGCGGCGCGGAGCGTGTGGTGCAGGCACTGGCCGAATCGCTCGTGGACGCCGGTCACGATGCGTTCGTCGTGACCGCGGCGGAGGAACCTGGCGTGCGCACGGCGTTCGTGAACGGGGTACGCGTGTATTACGTGGGGAACCGCAACCTCTACTGGCCATTCCGGCCCGAGGGTCGCCCTTCTCACCTGAAGCCGCTGTGGCACGCGATCGATACGTACAACGTGGCCATGGCGCACGAGGTGGGGCGCATATTGACGGACCAACGACCCGAAGTGCTGCATACGCACGGACTGATGGGCTTTTCCCCGCTCGTGTGGCGTGCGGCGAAGCGTCGGCAGATACCCGTGGTACACACGCTGCACGACTACTATCTGCTGTGTCCCCGTGCGACGCTGTTTCGCGATGGAAGGAATTGCATTCGTCGCCATCTCGACTGCCGGCTGTATTCGGTGCCGCGCCTGCACGCCACGCGGCACGTCGATGCCGTCGTCGGCGTCAGCCAGTACATCCTTGACCGGCACCTGGGAGACGGCGCGTTCGCGTCGGTCTCCAGGCGGCACGTCATTCACAACATGCGGACCGATGCACCGGCGAGTCACAAACCCTGGCCGGAATTGCGGTCACAGGCACCGGGCGATGCTGGCCGCAGGCCGCTGCGCATCGGGTTCATCGGCCAGCTGGTGCCGCTCAAGGGGATCGAGTTGCTGCTGGAGGAAACACTGCTTCTCCCGCACGACGCATGGCGGTTGAAGATCGCCGGACGCGGATATCCCCCGGAGTATGAGGCCGGATTGCGCGCGCAGTACGCATCGGAGCGAGTCGAGTTCGTGGGGTTCGCTGAGCCGACCGCGTTCTTCCGGGAGATCGACGTGTTGGTCGTCCCTTCCCTGTGGCAGGAGCCCATGGGCCTGGTGATCCTCGAGTCCCGCGCGCATGGCGTTCCGGTGATCGCGAGCCGGCGCGGGGGGATGCCCGAACTGCTCGAGGATGGAAAGACTGGCTGGCTGTTTGACCCCTCGCTGCCAGGTGCGCTTGCGGCCAGGTTGCGCCAGCTGATCGCAAACCCGTCCCTCGTGACCGCGGCCGCATCACGCACCGCCGAGGGGCTGTCCGCATTCACCGTGAGCGGCGTGCGTGCGAAATATGAGGAGGTCTACCGGACCCTCCTGCCGACATGAAGGACGTCGTGATCAACGGCCGCTTCCTGGCCCAACCATTCAGCGGCGTGCAGCGCTTTGCCTTCAACGTCGTGCAAGCGCTCGATCGCCTTTTCATCGACAATCCCGCGGCGATGCGAGACCGCCGCTTTCGCATCGTGTCACCCCGCGGAGCACGCGATCCCGGATTCCAGGCGATCGAGCACCGCTCGGTGGGTCGTCTGCGCGGGCAGGCCTGGGAGCAATTCGAGTTGCCGTGGTATGCACGCGGTGTGGTGTTGCTCAACCTTGGTAACACGGCTCCTCTCGCCACGCGGCGGCAGATCGTCACCATCTACGACGTGGCCTCCTGGGTCGTGCCAGAAGCGTTCAGCCCGATGTTTCGGCGCTGGTATCGCTTCCTGATACCGCGCGTCGCCGGCAGGGCCAGCACGGTCCTTACCGTGTCGCACTTTTCCGCATCGGAGATCACGAAGTACCTCGGTGTGCCGCGCGAGAAGATACGCGTGATCTACAGCTCGGCCGAGCACGTTCTCGCCCATCCGTCCGAGCCGGACATTCTGAAGCGCGCGGGCCTCCGAGGCCGCATCGTGCTCAGCGTGGGCAATCGGGCGCCGCACAAGAATTTCGGCGTGGTGCTTCAGGCGGAGCAGTTGCTGCGGGATCGCAACTACACCTTTGTGCATGCGGGAGAGGACCTGGCGCACGTTTTCGGTGCATCGGGTGCCACTTACGATACCGCGCATGCACTGGGGCGCGTGACCGACGGCGAGCTTCGCGCTTTGTATGAAGCGGCGGAATGTTTCGTGTTTCCTTCGATTTACGAGGGATTCGGCATGCCGCCGCTCGAGGCCATGTCGTGCGGATGCGCCGTGGTGGCCTCTTCCGCCGCGTCGATGCCGGAGATCTGTGGCGATGCGGCGCTTTATTTCGATCCGCTCGACCCAGAGGCGCTCGCGTGCCAGATCGCACGCATCATGGACGACGGCGCGCTCCGTGACACGCTGGCCGAGCGCGGGCGGGCGCGGGCGCGGGAGTTCTCGTGGGAGCGGTCGGCCAGCGCACTGCTCGCCGCACTCGATGCCGTGTCGTCCTGAGCGCGGTGGGGAAACCACTCTACCGTGACGTCAGGCGCAGGCGCCGTGCCTCGCTCAGGACGACAGGCTGCGATACACCGCCAGCATCTCGGTCGCCATGCGTTCCCGAGAGAACATTCGTGCGCGCACGGCGGCTGCACTCCCCAGTCGCGCCGCACGCCCAGGATCTGTCAGCACTTGCACGAGTGCCTCCGTGAAGTCGGTTCGGTTCCCCGGCGGAGTCAATTCGCCGGTTTCTCCCGGCACGATCAAATCGCGCGAGCCCGCCACCGCAGTGGCCACTACCGGCTTGCCAAGCACCATGGCTTCCAGCGTGGTGTAGCCGAAGGACTCGTAGCGCGACGGAAGGGCGCAGACGGTAGCGCCATACATGAATGGAAACGGGTTGCTCACCCATCCTG
>JACMOE010000673.1 GCA_014378185.1 Gemmatimonadaceae bacterium
ACACCACTGCCCTGCACGCAGCACTTGGGGGTGCCTCGTCGGTGATCACGTACCACGCCCCGCATGCCGGCACGCGACTCTCGCCGTTCTCGCGGGAGTCGCTGGAGCATGCCGTGGTGGCGCAGCGTGAATCGTGCGGACACGCAGCTGGCGCACGGACGCTGCGGCCGGGCCGTGCGGAAGGGCGGCTCTTGGGCGGCAACCTCGCGTTGCTTGCCTCGCTCTGCGGCACGCCGTTCGCACCGGACTACACCGATGCCATACTCGTGCTCGAGGACATCGGTGAGCCCACCTACCGCATCGACCGCATGCTGCGCCAGCTGGCGCTGAGCGGCGCGCTGGGTCGCGTGGCCGGCATTGCCTTCGGTAGCTTCACGGAGGGCACGGCGCAGGGCGACGACGCGTCGCGTGCGCTGGATGACGTGCTGCGCGAGGCCGCGGAGCTGGCTGGCGTACCGGCCATCGCCGGCATTCCGGTCGGCCACATCGACGATCAGTGGACGCTGCCGCTCGGCGCAATGGCGGAGCTTGACGCGGAGAGTCGCTCGTTGCACGTCGCGCTTCCCTGAGCAATCACCACCATTACCGGAGCGATACTCGAAATGAAGAGCGGCACCGACCTGATCAACGAGGCAAAGGGAAATATCCGCCAGGTGAATGCCACCGAAGCGCAGGCGATTCATGCGCGCGGCGGCGCCACGTTCCTCGACGTCCGCGACTTGCAGGAGGTCAACCTGGGCAAGATCCCCGGTGCGGTGCACATCTCGCGCGGCAACCTGGAAACGAAGGTGGAGGCCGTTGTTCCCCGCGACGCCGAGGTGGTGATCTACTGCGCCAGCGGCAACCGGTCCGCGTTTGCCGCGGAGACCATGCAGCGAATGGGGTACACCAACGTGTGCTCGCTGGCGGGCGGCATTCGCGGCTGGGCCGAGTCAGGCGGGGAAATCGACGGATGACCGGCGGGGCGGCGTTCGAGTGACCGAGGCGCAGCTCGATCGCCTGTCGGCGCACCCGTCCATCGCGCGGTTCATCTGCGCGCTCGCTGCGCATCCTCCCGTCGAGCTCCAGGGGGCGGGGCACGTGCGGCTTGCCGCCATACTGCTGGCACTCCGGTCGCGCGAGGATGGTGAGCCGGAGTTGCTGCTGATCAAGCGCGCCGACGCCGAGGGCGATCCGTGGAGCGGACACATCGCCTTCCCGGGCGGCCGCATGGAGCCCGCTGACCACGATCTTGCCGTGACGGCCGTCCGTGAAACGTGGGAGGAGACCGGCATCGACGTCGTGCGTGATGGCCGCCTGCTCGGCCAGCTCGATGACCTCAGCCCGCGCTCCGAGCTGCTGCCCCCGATCATCATTCGCCCATTCGTGGCCATCGTGCGATCGGATGTCGCGATCACCCCGTCGGCGGAGGTGGCCAGTGCTTTCTGGGTGCCGGTCTCGGTACTGGCGGAGCGCCCGTCGTGGGGCACCGGGCTGGTGCACACGACGGCCGGGCAACGCCGCGTGAGCACGTTTCGGCACGGCGAGCACACGGTGTGGGGTTTGACGGAACGCGTGCTGCGCCAGTTCCTGACCTATCTCGGCGAACCACCTGTCGGCGAGTCGGTGGACCACCCCGCGCGCTGAGCTACGACGCCCTGGCTTTCTCGCACATCAGTGCCAGCGGATTCCCATCGGGATCGCGGAATTCGTCCAGCCAGAGATCGTGATCCGGCATGGCGGCAATGAGGTGTGGCACGCTGGGGAATGTCACGCCGCGCT
>JACMOE010000674.1 GCA_014378185.1 Gemmatimonadaceae bacterium
CATCGCCGCGCTGCTGCTGCCGCCCGCGGCACACGCGCAGGGCAATCTCAGTACGCTCGGCTTCGGATATCCGGCCGGGCTACTCAGCTCCCGCGCGCTGGGCACGGGGGGCGCCATCGGCGAGATCGACCCTCTTTCCGCCTCCAACCCCGCCTCGATTCTCTCGTTCGGCGGGTCCGCGCTCTACTTCCAGGCGGAGCCGGAATACCGCACGCTGCATGTCGGCTCGGCGACGGAGAAGACGACCACCGCGCGATATCCGCTGGTAGCGGCGGCTATTCCCATCACCACCGACATCATGCTCGGCGTGAGCGTCTCCAATCTGCTCGACCGCAGCTTCCAGACGAGCACTCGTGGGCTCCAGTCGATCGGTGACTCCACCGTCGGCACCACGAACACGTTCAAGAGTGACGGCGCGATTGGCGACTTGCGTCTCGCGCTGGCGTGGGCTCCGGCGCCGTGGTTGAAGCTCGGCGCGGCCGCACATGCCATTACCGGCGACAACCGCGTGCGGAACACGCAGGTGTTCGACGACAGTGCGCGCTTCTCGCGGCTCGTCGACACCGCGACGGTGGGGTATACCGGTAGTGCCTACACCGCTGGCTTCGAAGTCATTGCCGCCCGCGACTGGAGCCTTGCCGGTTCCTACCGGCGCGGCGGGCCGATCTCGCTGAAGCGTGGCGACACCACCATCGCGCGTGCGCACGTGCCGAATCGGGTTGCCGTCAGCGCGGCGTACCTCGGCATTCGCGGGTCGTCCATCGCCGTGCGCACCGCAAAGGACAGTTGGGCGAGCCTGGCCACACTGGGCTCCTCGTCGCTGCGCATCACCGAGGCGTGGGATACCAGCGTCGGCGCCGACATGCTTGGACCACGGCTCGGCGAACGGTCGCTCCAATTGCGCGCTGGCGCACGCTGGCGCACGCTTCCCTTCGGTACCAGCACGGCGAGCGTATCGGAACGGAGCTATTCGCTCGGTGCGGGTACGCTGCTCGCGCGCGGCCGCGCCGCCCTCGACGTCACGGGCATTCGCGCCACGCGCGAAGCAGGCGCCAACCTGTCGGAAACGGCATTCACGTTGAGCGTCGGCATCACCGTGCGCCCTTGATCCAGTGACTGGGCTCGTTCCCCCGCCGGCCAACGCGCCGATCATCCTTGTCGCCGACGACGTGCCGGCGAACGTGGAGCTGCTGTTCGATCAGCTGAATGTGCTGGGGTTTCGCGCCATCGCTGCGCACGATGGTCCGTCGGCGCTCGCCACGTGCTTCGAACAGATGCCCGATCTCTGCATTCTCGACGTCTCCATGCCGGCCGGCGACCTCGGGGTGGACGACCGGTCCACCGGCTTCGAAGTGTGCCGCCGCATCAAGCGCGATCCGCGCACCGCACGCATTCCCGTCATCTTCGTCACGGCCCTCAACGACACGACGGATCGCGTCAAGGCCATCGAGGCGGGCGGTGATGACTTCCTCACCAAGCCCCACAACCGCCTCGTGCTCGGCGCACGCGTGCGGTCGCTCCTCAAGCTGAAGGCCGCCACGGACGCGCTCGAGGAGAGCCTGCGCAAGCAGAAGGAGCTGGAAAAGGTCCGTGATGACCTCATGAAGATGATCGTGCACGACCTCAAGTCGCCGCTCACGTCCATCATCGGGGCGATGGAAATGCTCATCGACGGCGACTTCGGTACCCTGAGCGCACCACAGCGCTCCGCGCTCGGCGACGCCGAAACGCGCGCTGAGGATCTCCTGGCGCTCATCGAGGATCTGCTCGAGGTTGCGCGACTGGAGGAAACGCGGCTCGCCCTTCATCTCGCTCCAACGGCGCCGGGCGCACTCCTCACGGAGGTGCGTCATGAATGGGAAGTGCGCGTGCTCCAGGAAGGCGCGACCGTCCGGGTCGAGGTGGCCGACGACGCGCCCGTGATTGAAGCCGACCAGGCGCTCGTGAAGCGCGTGTTCGGAAACCTGCTGCAGAATTCGCTCACCCACTCGGCACGCGCCGTCGCCGTGACCCTCAGCGCACGCCGTGAAAACGACGGCACGCTGTTCACCGTGGCGGACGACGGCGTGGGCATCCCGGCGGAATATCACGACATCATCTTTCGGAAGTTCGAGCAGGTGAAGACGCTGCATATCCCCCGCGTGCGGAGTTCGGGGCTCGGCCTGGCGTTCTGCAAGCTGGTGGTCGAGGCACACGGCGGCCGCATCTGGGTCAAGAGCGGCGGCGACATGGTTGGCAGCGCGTTCCACTTCTGGCTCCCCACCAGGCCGCCGGCGGACGCAAAGTTGTCGTCCTGAGCGCAGCGCAGGACCTGCTCCATATATTTGAGTGCATGCCACGCCCCACCGTCTACGTCGAAACCTACGGCTGCCAGATGAACGTGAGTGATTCCGAGCTCATGCTCGGCAAGCTCGTCGCCGCTGGTTACCAGCCGGTCGACATCCCCGATGGCGCGGACGTCATTCTCATCAACACATGCGCCATACGAGACCACGCCGAGCAGCGCGTGATTGGTCGACTGGGCGAGTTGAAGCGCCACATGACGAAGGACTCCGTCATGGGCGTGACCGGTTGCATGGCGCAGCGGCTCGGCCCGCAGTTGCTCGAGAAGGCGAAGCACGTGTCGCTCGTCATCGGCCCCGATGGCTA
>JACMOE010000675.1 GCA_014378185.1 Gemmatimonadaceae bacterium
CTGGGGTAAAGGCGCCTACGCTCGTGCCCTGAAAACAGCGAGTACAAACAACAGACCATAGTACCGAGTACTTGAGGTTCCAACCCAGTACGAGTACTCCGCGCTCCACCGTTTGTGTCCTGGTCCGGCGGTAGAAGCACTTCAAGACTCTACTCGTACTGCGTTGGCTGCTGAATACTCGCGTTCTGGCGTCCTTTGTTGGTACTGCTGTGCCGAGTCGTTACTTCGCCGCCGAGATGCGGTATATGCGTCCGCCCATATCGTCCGTCACGTACATCGCGCCGTCGGGGCCCATCGCGAGCCCCGTTGGCCGGTGCTTCGCCGTTCCGGGCTGGAGCTGTGCGGCAGGCACCGCCGCGAAGCCATCGGCGAATACCTCATACGCACTTGACGTCGCGCCGCTGGCGAGCGGCTGGAACACGATCTTGTAGCCAGCCTGCGGATCAGGCGCCCGATTCCACGAGCCATGGAAGGAGATGAAGGCGCCGTCCCTGTACTTCGCCGGAAACGCGCTCCCCTTGTAGAACAGCAGCGACATCGGTGCCCAGTGACCCGGGAATGCGGCTACGGGTGCCTTCTTGCTGTCGCAACGCCCCGACTTCTTGCCATCGCCGCCATATTCCGGCGCATCGACGAGCTTCTTCTCGTCCACGGCGTAGTAGCAGTACGGCCACCCGAAGTCATCCTTCTCGTTCACCTGCAGCAGTTCCTCGGCGGGATTCTCCGCCTGATACTGCGTCGTCGGGAAGAGCCTGGGCCAGTTGTCGTGCAACTGATCTCGGCCATGCTGCGTGGCGTAAAGTTTTCCGTCCGGGCCGTAGTCGAGGCCCATGCCGTTCCGGATGCCCGTGGCGAACCGCGCAGACGACGAGAAGTGCTGGCCCGTCTTGCGGGCATCGAAGCGGAACAAACCGGCGCGTGTCGCGAGCTCGCTGCAGGGGTCCATGCCCGGGGATTCATTCGCCCGGTCCTTCACTTGGCAGCTGTTGGACGGTGAGCCCACGTTCATGATGAGCATACTGTCGGCGCCGATCACGAAGTTGCGCGCCCGATGGCCCGGCAGCGGAATGCCGTCGATGACCACTTCGCGCTTGCCCGCCGGTACGAGGGCGGTGTCGGCCCGTTGGTAACGCACCAACTGGGTGCCTTCGTCAACGTAGAGGTAGCCGTTGGCTAGCCCGATGCCGGTGTTCCCGATGGTGCCCACGCGCGAGATGATGTCGGCGTGGCCATCGTGATTGGTGTCGCGCAGCGCGACGAACGACACCGTGGGCGGCGGTGGGGCAGTCTTGTCCTTGGGTGCGCCCGTGCCTTCGACGGTGACGTAGACGTCTCCATTGGATGCCACGGTGGCGTGCCGCCCGTGCGCGATGCTGTCGGCGAACACGGTCACGCAGAATCCTGCGGGCACGGTGATGCCGCTGTTGGCGTCGCCGCAGGCGGGCGCCTTCGACGCGACAGTGGCCGAGGAGTCGGCCGGGGGCGGGGACTTGTCGGGGGATTTGCAGGCGGATACGAGCAGGGCGGCCGCGACAGCGGCGTGGCCCAGCCGGACGTGCGTTTGCATGTGTTGTCTCCTGAGGGTGCACGGTGGAGTCCGGCAAAAGCCACACCGTGTCAATTGTCGTCCTGATCGTAGCGAACGACCTGGGTTGGAGGAGCGGAAATCAGGTCCTTCACTTCGTTCAGGACGACAGACTATGATTGACAGGCCTCACCGTATCATCGACCCGACACACCACGACCATGAGTGGCCGCACCGAAGTCCGACACGTCCCCAAGCCCTGGGGCCACGAAACCATCTGGGCAGCAACCGACCTCTACGTCGGCAAGATCCTGCATATCAAGGCCGGGAAGAAGTTGTCCGTGCAGTATCACGTGCAGAAGGACGAAACGGTCTACCTGCTCTCCGGGGTGCTACGGTATTGCGTGCAGCTCGAGGGGAGTGCCAAGCCCGTGGACATGAAGCTTGCAATAGGGGAAGCTTTCCGGATCACTCCCGGCACCATTCACTACATGGAAGCGGTCACCGACTGCGACGTGCTCGAGGCGAGCACGCCACATCTGGATGACGTGGTCCGCCTCCAGGACGCCTACGGGCGCGAGGGCACGAGCGCACCATGAAAGTCATCATTCCGCTGGCCGGCAAGGGAACGCGGCTTCGTCCGCACACGCACCTCGTCCCCAAGCCGATGCTCCAGATCGCCGGCAAGCCGGTGATGGCGTACATCCTGGAGGATCTCCAGAAGCTCGGCAACGTGGAGCAGGTGGTCTACGTGACCGGGCATCTCAAGGAGAAGGTGGAGGCGTATACTCGCAAGGAGTTCGCGTCGCTCCCGTCGGTCTTCGTGGAGCAGACGGTGCAGGACGGCACCGCCGGTGCCGTGAAGCTCGCGCAGCCGTGGGTGGACCAGGACGTCCTCATCATCTTCGTGGACACCATCTTCGAGACGGACTTGTCCGTCATCAAGAACACTGACGCCGACGGCATCATCTGGGTGAAGGAGGTGGAGGACTACCAGCGCTTTGGCGTGGTGGTCACCGACGCCGACGGCAACATGACACAGATCATCGAGAAGCCGAGCACGCCAATTTCCAAGCGAGCGAACATCGGCCTCTACTACATGAAGAACTGGAAACTGCTCTTCGAAGGGATCGACCATGTGCTGACGCAGCCGAAGAACAAGGGTGAGTATTATCTCACCGATGCGTTCCAGTACATGATCGACAAGGGTGCAAAGATCAAGGTCGTGGACGTCGAGGGCTGGTACGACGCGGGGAAGCTGGACACCCTGCTGGAGACCAACCAGATCGTGTTGTCGAAGGGCGCCGCGGGCCGCCCGGCGAACGTGGAGAAGAGTGTCACCATCCACGATCCGGTCTACATCGAGGACAACGTGACGATGTCCAACTCGGTGATCGGCCCCAACGTGTCGATTGGCGCGGGCAGCGTGATCGAGGGAACAACGCTCACCCACACGATCATCGGCAGGAACGGCAAGGTGACGCACTCCACGTTGCACAATTCCCTGATCGGCAACGACGTGACCATCAGTGGGCTGCGCGGCGAGTTGACGGTGAGCGACGACTCGGAAATCCGAGGTCAGGCTTGACCTTGGGGGTCGTGCGGGGGCCGGGCGCTGGAAGTGACGCGCCCGGTACCGGCCGGGTCTGTTTTGTTCATACGCCGATCATGGCCGCAACAACTGCGTCCTGATCCGTTTCCCCGGGCCATCGTGGGCGTACACGTGCTCAGGGCGCTGTTGCCTCTCCCAGTCTTTCCCTCCCCCAGTGCGCCTCGGAATCTCCCGCGGCGCCAACTGTCTCGTGTCCCACCCCCCACCCGGATAGTTGCTATGCACATGACCCGTCGGAACCGCAGTCGAGGGTACACCCTTGCGCTGTTTCTGTTGGCCGCACTCCCCTCGGCGGCACTTGCCCAGGGAGGCAGCATCGTCGGTCGCGTCACCGAGGACAAAACGGGGCGTCCCGTTGAACAGGCGCAGGTCAACGTGGTGGGAACGACGATCGGCGCGCTCACCAATGCCGATGGGCGTTACGCGCTTCGCGGCGTGCGCGCGGGCGCTTACCAGGTGCGCGTGCTGCGCGTTGGGTACGCTGAGGCGAAGACAAGCGTCTCGGTGCGGGGTGACGAAGCTGCCGCGGCGAACTTTGTCCTCTCCAGCGTGGCGGTGAGCCTGTCACCGGTGGTGACGACGGCCACGGGAGAACAGCGGCGCATCGAGATCGGCAATGCGACGGCGAACATCGCGGTGTCGGACGTGGTCAAGACTGCGCCCATTTCCAGCGTCAACGACTTGCTGAATTCTCGAGCCGCGGGTGTCACCGTCACGAGCGGCACGCAGGCCGGCACGGGTGCGCGTATTCGCGTGCGCGGCACCAACTCGATCAGCCTGAACAACGA
>JACMOE010000676.1 GCA_014378185.1 Gemmatimonadaceae bacterium
CGCCTCCCGCGAGCGGCGCGCCGCTCTTATAGCAGGCGCCCGCGAACCCCGTCATCCACCCAACCACCCCGCCACCCAGTGCGTAGAGCACGGTCTTGCGATCGGACGCGATTTCAAGCAGTTCATCGAAAATCAGATTGAGCGTTTCGAAGGTCTTGTGCGCTTCGCCATCGGGCAGGGCGAGCACGCGAATCGCGCGGTGCCGCCAGGCGATGCTGCGCTCGAGTTGCGCGGCGTAGAGCGGCAGCACTGTGGTGTTGGTGACGATCAGCGCACGATCGGAGGTGGGCACTTCAGCCCAGGTGCCCGGGTTGTCCAGCAGACCCGCGCCGATGCGAATGGGATAACTGCGGTCGCCGAGATCGATGGTGATGGTGTGAGAAGCGTGCTCGGACATGCGCGGAGTTTAAGGCGCGGAGTTCAGGCGCGAGTGGAGGGCCGAGATTGACGCCGGAGATTGAGGCGCCGAGGGGAAGAGCGAGGGGAAGAGCGAGGTGAAGGCCGAGGTGAATGGCGGAGGTTCAGGTGCGGAGCTGAACGTGCCGGGATCAAGGACCGGGTGGCACGAGTCCCGCAAGTTCGAGCTGCATCATTATCTTGCTGACGAGCGCCGGCACGCTGGGCCTGCCGGTATCGATGACGAAGTGCGCCGCTTGCGCGTACAGACTGTCGCGTTCGGCGTGCAATTCACGAAGCTTCGCCACCGGATCGGCCACCTGCAACAACGGGCGTTTGCTGTCGTGCCGCACACGCCGCCAGATCGCGTCGGGCGTCGATCGCAGGTAGATCACCGAGCCCGCCTCGCGCAAGTTCTGCCGGTTCACTTCACGCAGCACCGTGCCGCCACCCGTCGCGACGATACCGGAAGGTCCGCTTGCAAGTTCCGCGATGACGGCTGCTTCGAGGTCCCGGAAAGCAATTTCGCCCTCACGGGCGAAAAAGTCGCGAATCGAGCAGCCTATCTGCTGCTCGATCACGTGGTCGCTGTCGGCAAAGGGCAGCTCAAGCCGCCGGGCCAGATGCCGCCCGACCGTGGATTTGCCCGAGCCGGGCATTCCGACGAGCGAGATGACGCTCATCGGGATGCCGTTTGCCGCTTACGGCGCAGGAATGACAACCTTGCCAAGGAGTGTCGAGAAGTTCTTGGGGGTGGTGGCCTTGACCGAGACTTCGGCGCCGACACACGTGTCACCCGACGTACTGCCCTTCGTAATGATGACGCGGTGAATCGTCGGATTGGTCGTGCTCGGCACCGCAGGTGGAATGGTTTCCTGCACTGAGCAGTTCGTTCCACCGCTGATGGTGACGCCGATCGTCGTGCCCTTCGGCATCGCATTTCCGTTGACGTCCTGCAATTTAAACGTCAGGCCGGACGTGCTGATGTCGTAGAAGCCAGGCGCCGCGAGGTAAGCCTCACTTCCCGAGAAGGAGATGAACAGCTGCTGGCGCACTCGCGTCGCCCCCCACTTGCCATCGCAAGTGCCGGGAATGTTCGCCACAAGGTACGGATGGCCGGCGGGCAGGCAGGCACTGCTGCCGATTCCGGCACCCGGAGTCGAGGGATCACCGACTTTTTGCTCCCCGACGCTGTACAGACCGTCCTCGTTCGTGTCGAGGAAAGGCTGGCCC
>JACMOE010000677.1 GCA_014378185.1 Gemmatimonadaceae bacterium
ATGTGTTTGCGGAGGCAGCAAAGACGCTCCGGTCTGGCTTTGGGGGTTCGCGTCCCGACCACGGGCGGATCAGATGCGTCGCACGGCAACCACGGAGTAATACGTCAGTGGTTCGACGCTGACGGTGCGGCCTGCCCGTGGGTACATCGCGACCGCGCGCTCGCGCAGGCGCTGGCGGGCAGCGTGAAGGCTGACGCGGGCCTGCGACAGGCGGGACTGCGCTTTGAGCGTGTCGGACCGAAGGCCAACCAGCTCGATGCTGACGCCGCGTGTTCGTTCCTGCAGGCCGCTGTAGCGCTCCTCGAGCTTTCCTACCTGCGCCTCGAGCATGTCAGCCTGCGCCAGTCGCTGAGAGAGGAGCGCGGCTGGCGCAGCGGCGGCGGCGGGAACTGAGATGATGATCGCAGTTGCGACGATCATTCCGACGCGCGCTGCTCGATGCGTCATGAGGCGAGAGCAATCCATGAGCACAATACTACTACGTGTAGTGGATGCGGGGCGCCGGTGTTCGCCGGGAGGTTGGATTCCCGGATCGCGATGCCGACTTCGGCGTGTTCGCTCCTCGAAGATGGTTGAGCTGTCGATGCGCGTGTCGAACTGAGGACGTCTCGTCATCGGCGATGAGTTCAGGCCATCGAAACGGGCGCATGGAGCTGCGCCGATGCCAACGACGATGAATATGAGTGTGAGCCAGCGGTCCCTCGATCTGCGGAGCTGAGATGGGCCCACCCCTGACGAGCGGGATCGTCGTCGTTGCCAGGGACCCGAAGGAGGCGGCGTTCAACGCGCGCCAGTGGTGCAGTGCGCCAGAAGCGCGGTGTCAGACACGCGGGTGCGACGGATTGCGGGGTCTCGGAGGGGCTGTGCGCACAGGGCCTACATGTTTGCGTGACCCTTGTGCGACCCGTCATCTGCAAGCATGCCGTCACGCTCCCACCCCGTGCAGTCGGCCTTCGTGGCGTCAGGCTGCTTGGTAAGACAGCGATTGACCCGCTCCGACCCGGACACGACCGATCCGGAACTCTTGGTGGATGCGTTGTTGCCGCATCCAGCGACGAGCGCGCCAGTGAGGGCGAGGACGACGAAGCTTCGGGGTATCATCAATGCGAACTCCTTCTCGGGGCGAGGCGGTAGGCTACTACATGCAGTGCGAGGTCGGCAAGCTGCAAGCCTGATTGCGGAATTCCCATGGTGCACACGACGCTTCAGCTCTCGCTGCGACCGGCCGATGGCTCTGTGATGTCGCCATCGTCACCCTTCGAATGTATCTTGGATCGCTCCGATCCTGCGTGGCACGGGCACTGCCGCCCGCAAAGCGCGGTCTGGTGGACCGATGCGAGGCTCTACTGGGGCACATGTGTGGTGCTGTGCCTCGCGCTGTCGATCATGGTTGGCCTGAACGTCCGTGATGGCAGTAGGGGGCGGCGAGCTGCGTCGGCCGCACCCGCGCGGATGCTTCCGATGGTTGGCGACGGTTCGTCCCGTGTGCCGCAGCAGACCATGGCTGAACAGGTGCATGTGTACGATGGGGAGACGCGACGCGTCTTCATCGTTGGCGCCCCACCCACGCCAGTGTACGTTCCCACGTGGGCTCGGATGTCACGTGTGCCAAAGCCCTCGATCAACGGGTTGCTCACTGGCAAGTCCGCGGGTCTGGTCCTGCCGCTCCGTGACGCTCTCAGTGAGCTCGCCATGCAGCTTGGACAACCGATCGATGTCGTTTCAGGGCGCCGGACCCGTTTGGAACAAGAGGTCCTGTATCAGCACTTTTTGGCGGGCATAGGAAACCTCTCCGCACTACCCGGCACATCGCATCACGAGACCGGCGAGGCTGCCGACGTATATGTCGGGGGTATTGCGCTCGCAGAGGTCCCCCGAGCGCGCGCCATCGGCGTGTCAGTCGGTCTCGAATTTCCGGTGTCGGGAGAGCCTTGGCACGTGGAGCTCGTGGATGGTGGCGCGCCGCCAGGTGACGGATGATGTAGGAGCCGTCGGCTACTTGGTCACCGTGATGGTTCCCCGCATCATTCCCTTTGTTGCCATGGCGTACGGATCGCATGGAACGGTGCACAACCAATCGAACTCGCCGACCTTCGACGGGGTGATGGAGATATTCTTGACGGTGGGCTTGCCGTTCTTCGCGGGCGGAAGCTTCTCGTCGACCCCGAGTGCTGCCGACGTGAAGCTGTGCGTCATGTCGTCGTCCGCGTTCGTGATCTGGATCGTCACGGGCTGCCCGACCTTCAAACTGAAGTTGGCGTTGCTGGTGATCGCGTGCACCTTGCCGTCCACCTTCCCCATCGACATCGTCAGTTTGACGATTCGGGGCTGGGTGCGAGGCATCTTCGTGTGGCGCATCGCCGTGAGATGCGCGCCCTGATGAGCATGCTTGCACGCTTCGGTAGAGCAGGCTCGAGGTGCAGGAGCAGGGCGCGCCGCAAGCGCGTGTGTCCGTCGCGGCGACGGAAGGGCGTGGTGGCTCGGTGCGACTCGCATGCGGCTCCTCGGAGAGTGGTACCATCCATCATCTACTACGCTGCGTCGAAGCTTGTGCGGGGATCGCCCCGGTGGCCGTTCACAACCCGTATTCCGGCCCCATCCGTCCGTGCGATTCGCGCGATGTAGATTGAGTTGAACTTTGCGAGGCTCCGTCTCTCGGGTCCGGACTGGAGGAACATGGACACGCCAACGATGTCAGCAGTGCTAGTCGAAGAAGGCGTTCCGTTTGAGAATGTGGAGCTGGGCATCGACGGTATGACGTGCGCGTCGTGCTCCAGTCGTCTGCAGCGCCATCTCGACAAGGTTGATGGCGCGTCGGCCTCGGTGAACCTCTTCACGGAGAGCGCGCACGTCGTCTTCGATCCACGGCTGACGAGCCGGGCGCAGCTCGCATCTGCGGTAGAACGGGCTGGTTTCACCGTTCGGCCAGTACAGAGTTCGGAGGACGCACGCGGCTCGAAGGAAGAGACACTGGTTGCGGTACGCCGCTCACTGATCATCGCGGCTGTACTCACGGCGCCGATCGTCGCGCTGTCAATGGTCCCAGTCCTACAGTTCCCAGGCTGGCAGTGGCTGGCGCTGATCCTGGCAACTCCAGTGGTGCTGTGGTGCGGCGCGCCGTTCCACGTGAGCGCGGCGCGCTCATTGCGGTCGGGCGCCGCGACGATGGACACATTGATCTCGATTGGTTCCCTCGCCGCGCTGACCTACTCCTTCGTGGCGCTGATCTTCCTCGGGGCTGGCAAGGCCGGGATGCACATGTCGATGTCCGTAACAGGGAGCACTGGCGAGCAGCCGGTGTATTTCGAGGTGGCGGCGGGAGTTGTCGCGCTGATCCTTCTCGGGAGGTACCTCGAGAGCGGCGCTCGTCGACGCGCCGGCGATGCAGTGAAGGCGCTACTGGAACTGCAGACGAAGGACGCACGGGTCATTCGCGCCGGTGTCGAGGTGACGGTCGCCGTGGCAGACCTTGCGGTGGGGGACCTCTTCGTGGTTCGCCCCGGTGAAAAGATCCCGACCGACGGCCAGGTACGGGAGGGCGACAGCGCAGTTGACCAGAGCATGGTTACGGGTGAATCCGTGCCAGCCGAAGTACGACCAGGGAGTGACGTCGTCGGGGCGACCCTGAACGTCTCTGGCCGGTTGGTTGTCGAGGCAACTCGTGTCGGGTCGGCTACGACGCTCGCTCAGATAGCGGCGCGCGTCCGGCATGCGCAGGCTGGCAAGGCGCAGATCCAGCGGCTCGCTGACCGCGTCTCGGCGGTCTTCGTCCCAGTGGTCATCCTGATGTCAATCGCCACGCTTGCGTATTGGCTCCTGACTGGTGCTGGTGCGGCCGAGGCATTTTCAAGTGCAGTCGCTGTGCTCATCGTCGCTTGCCCGTGCGCGATGGGGTTGGCAACGCCTGTCGCGCTCATGGCCGGCACTGGTCGCGGCGCCCAACTGGGAATCCTCATCGGCGGGGCTGAGGTGCTGGAATCCACGAAGGCGATCACCTCCATCGTGTTCGACAAGACGGGCACCCTGACGACCGGCGAGATGGTCTTGGCGGACGTCATCGTAGATCAGGGCGAGAATCGAAGTGAGGTTCTTCGTCGTGCCGGAGCGCTCGAGAGCCATTCGAATCACCCGATCGCGCGGGCGATCAGCCGCGCTGCCCGGTCAGATTCGGCCGAAACTATTGCAGTGGTTGACCTCTTCGAAGAAGCAGGTCTCGGTATTCGCGCACTGGTCGACGGTGTGTCTGTCATGGTCGGACGAGATTCTTACCTCTCCGACCACGGCCTCGATGTCTCGGCTCACTTGCAGGCCGCGATTCGCGCGGCTGGTGCTGCCGGTCAGACCTCCGTCGGCGTGGGTTGGGATGGCCAAGTGCGAGGGGTGTTCGCAATCGCTGACACGGCGCGTGCAGAAAGCGCGTCGGTCGTCAGCGAATTGCGCCGCCTCGGCTTGCGGGTGGTGATGCTCACGGGCGACCGGCGAGTGACTGCCCTCGCCATCGGCAAGCAGCTCGACCTCGACGGTGACGACATCATCGCGGACGTCGCCCCACACGAGAAGGAAGCGGTCATTCGCGGACTGCAGCGCGATGGCAATGCCGTTGCGATGGTCGGGGACGGTATCAATGACGCGCCAGCGCTGGCGGCCGCCGACCTCGGCATCTCCATGGGATCAGGCAGTGACGTCGCAATCCAGGCGAGTGACATAACGCTCGTCGGTTCAGATATCGCGAAGGTGCCATCGAGCCTGCGCCTCGCACGCCGAACGCTCCGTACGATTCAAGGGAATCTATTCTGGGCGTTCGCCTATAACGTGCTGGCCATCCCCCTCGCCGCGACCGGGAACCTGAATCCGCTCATCGCTGCCGCCGCTATGGCATTCTCGAGCCTGTTCGTCGTGCTCAACAGCCTTCGTCTTCGCGGGTTCGAGCGACGCTCGCGGTGATCAGCACACGACGCCGGCATCAGGCCGGCACGGAGGAACGATATGAAAAGCACCTATAAGGTCGACGGCATGCATTGCGCGAGCTGCGTGATGAACATCGAAGAAGCTCTGCTCGACGTCGATGGCGTCACCGATGCCGAAGCCAGCCTGCGCAGCTCAAAGGTCACGGTTGAACACGACGATGACGTCACACCCGAAACCCTAGCCAGTGCGGCGAAGGAAGCTGGCTACCAACTCTCGGCGTCTTAACTCGGGGGGCGGGAAGGCGTCACTTGAATGACATTGTTCCCGTGAACATGCCCATGCCGCACACCCATTCAAGGGTTGTTCCGGCTTTCTGCGGGGGAATCGCGACGGTGGTCAGACCGGTAACCTTGAGCGACTTCTGAATGTTCAGCTTGGGGATGTTGAGCGCACGTGTGCAGCCCGTGATCGACTTCGTCCCCATGACAAGCCGCGCGGGCTCGCCGGCGCGAAACGACACCCGGTTCGGGCTGTAACCATCGACCCGAACAGTGATACTGCTGCGCTGCACGCCATCCGTGCCGGTGACGCCCTTCGCGACTGCAGTCGCAGGAGTCAGGTTCGTGAAAAGTGGTCGGACCGGTAACGGGTGTCCGATCAGGATGGCGCCGGTCTGGATGGCGACGTATCCCAGGATCAGGATCAGTATTCCGACAACTTTGTTGAACTGCTGCTCCGCAAACCGACCGATGGACGTGGCGGCGTAGGACAGCGTAAAGAACATCGGTGAAGTAGCGAGCGTGAACACCAGCATCACCGCTGCGCCCGCGAGAGGGTTTCCGGTCGTAATGGCCAGCGCCATCATCGCTTGTGTGATTCCGCATGGGATCAGGACCGTCAACGCTCCTAGAAAGAGCGGGGTGGCTGCGTTCTCATGGGACTTCGACACCCGGCGGATCAAACGGCGTACAGCCGGCGGCGGCTCGAGTGCAACGAAACGAAGCCATGGGTGAGGGCGCACCATGTTCCAGCCCGTCAGGAGCATGAATACGCCGATGGCCAATTGCATCGCGCCACGCGTTGTCACTGACAGTTGCACCACTGAGCCGAAGAGCCCGAGGAGGAGTCCGAGGGCCGTGTACGCCGCGATCTTGGCCACGAGAAAAGAGCTGATGGTGCTTTTTGGTCCGAGCGATGAGCCGCCGCTTTCCGCAGGCTTGAGGCAACCCGCCAGCAGCCCACCCTGCACGGCCATACAGCTCAAGCCGCCAGTGGTAATGCCGGTGATGAAGACGGTCCAGAGGGTCGAGACCCCTCCAGGAGTAACCGTGCCACCCACGACCGCGGCGGCCGCTGATGCGACAATCAGCAGCACGACGATGCCGGCGGCGGATAGGAGGTTGCTCCGCGCGCGGTTCGAGCTCGCGGGGCTGGGCCGCTTCCTCGCAGCATCGCAAGGAGGCGCAACAACCGGTGAACGGTTCGTTCGGGTGGTGATTGCGCCGATCAGGGTCGCGTGGCCGACCGACCAGCTTCTTCCACCAGTCCGAACCAGGTCGGCCCCAGCGAGTATGGGATAGAGCGATACGGGGCGCGTGGAGGTCAATTGCCGTCGCTCGCGTACGCAGACGTCGGGCTCGGGCGTCCGAACGTCAACCACTGCGCCGGGGGGAACGCAAGCAGGAGACCGATGAGTAGCATCACTCCGGCACGGGTCGCGACTTCCCGCGAGGTCTTGAATGCGCCGGAATGATCGCGTGCGAGCGGCAGGTTAGCGACCGTCAAGATGACCATGAGGACCGCCATTCCGGTCACGTGGCCCATGGCGGCATCGGGAATGATCTGACCGGCAACGTGGACGATGTGATCGACACTCGTGAAGCCAGCACCAAGGAACACGACGGCGGCCGTGGACACCGTGCCATAAGACACGGCGACGATGGGGATCCACGCGGCCATCTCGGGTGCGGCTTGAGCGCGGTTGTCGTGAACTTCTTGCGTCATGCTGGCAGCACCCATGTGATGCCCGTACCGAGGACGAGCGCGACCATCATGCAGAGCCATCCTGCGCACACGCCAAACACGGGGGCAAGCATCGATTGGTCGCCTCGTTCCCCGGTGGCGTGGCGAACAGAGAACCATGCGGCGGCAAAACATGCAAACGAAATCAAGCCACCGAAGACCTTGATCTGCATTGCAACTTGATCGACGTTCGGCGCCAGTTGGGCTACGGCCGGACCAGCTCCGTGAACGTATACGTGGAGCAACCACAGCGACGAACCCGCTTGGACGATCGTCACGACCAATAGCTGGTTGACGAGAGACGTGAAGCTTTTCCAGCCGCGAGTGCCACCCCTCATGATTCCGTATGCCTTGTGCACGGCCATGGTGCTGATGATGAGCACGAGGGTGGCCCCGATTCCGTGCAGAGCGAACGGCAGGGCAGACGGGCGGCCGCTTCCAAGGGTCAGTAGCGGGGCAGTGATCATCAATGACAATGCAGTGAGAGCTTGTATTCGCGCGAAGGTACGCGCGATATCACTGCGCTTGGTGTTTGGCTGAGGGGCAATCCGCTGATCGGATCGTGGTGGATACGCGACGGGATGCACGGCGTGAGCGCTCGCTCGGAGCAGATCACCGAAAGGCTCGAGCTGGGCGCATTGGGCGGGCAGGCGCGGCGGCGGCGGATCAGCCTGATCTGCGACAGGATGAGCGGTTCGAGGTGAACGCTCCACCGAACGCGGTCGGGCGCCCGAGACGAAGGTCGGCACGGGCGGCGGCACGAACCTGCGTAACATGGAGAGCTGGGCTTGTTGGCTCAGCGGTACCGAGCGCGTGGTTGGATGTTCTGCCCCCGCCGTGTAATTCTGGATGTCATGTGATTCCCCCACACCCGCCTATCGTGACTGGCGCCAGTTTAGGATCATCGTGCTAATGCCGCACTCTCTCGTGGGAACGGGGATCGAACCGCGGGCGAGGGACACGCACGTCGGGGCCGACAGCTACGACGTCGGTCGTGCGTACGCGCCTGGGATGCTTGCGTCGGCTGCCGAATCAACGGAGAACTCGATGTACACGCCGAACAATTTCGATTGGGTGGAGTTTCGTCGGTCATTGGTCAGGACTGCCGGTGGTGCATCACAGTCAGAACGCCGTCGCAGCGCGCTCGGATCTCATCGCGCCAGCTCGAGCGAGCGACTGGAATTACCTTGACGAC